>CAZHAH010000074.1:0-25253 GCA_964530095.1 uncultured Desulfobacteraceae bacterium
TGACCAAAAACTCCTGTGCCAGCAGCTTACGCTATTAGAACAAATTCACCGTGGCCGGTCCTTATCCCTTATTAAACTGAGGTATTTTTCGATGAGATTTTCGGGAGAATGGGGCCGTTCAAGCAAGGCGGTCAGGGCCAGGCGCTCATCTTCTATAAATTCGGTGTTGGCCATGGCGTCGTAAAGCGACTCGAAACGGATCAGGCGATCAAACGACTGAAAGGGTGGAATCGTCGCTTGGGGGTGCTGTAAAATCCGTAAACCGGTGGTCAAAGAAAGAGATTTTGATCGAATGCGTTTCAAAGCCTTATGCGCCAAAATAAACTCTTTTTCTTCCGCCATGGACAGGGAGATCTTCTGATACAACTCATCGAGTTCCTCCGGAAGCAAAAATGCCTCTGCCTCCCGGAGATAGGCAAGATTCTTGCGCTTGAGACACATCTTGACGGTCAGCCGAATCATCGCTGCCTGTCTGAGTTCAAAGGCCTCCTTTTCCGTCCTTGCAACACTCGCTGCATACCGGCTCATGTTTTTAAAGAGAAGCTCACAAAGTCCCAGGGTTTCGGACGAGGCAATGATTTCCCGGAGCGTTTCCAAAGATGTTGTGGGTGCTCGGGTGACACACGCAGCGTGGTCGGGCAACCTTTTCGGAAACAGCAAAGCCATAAGATCGAGAAAACGCCCCAAATCGGGCCCAGGAACGTTATACTTGGCTTCGCGCAACGCACGGGCAACGCACATCAACTGTTTGCGGCGAGCAGAAAGATGCTTTGCGGGAATCGCCCGAATGAATCTCAAACTCCAGGTGAGTCGATCCGACCCCGGCGGCATGGCATCCACAGCCGATTGGGCAATCAGGTGATCTGCCTGTTGGCTGTTTCCCTCCAGCGCTACCACGGCTAAAGCCGCGCGGGTCGTGGGATCATGGACCGTCTCAAGGAGTATGTTCACGTGTGCTTTGCTCAAGCTCCCCAAAAACCGCCTGCCTGCTTGGATGACCTCCGGAGACCAGGGAACGGGTCCGTCACGTTTAGTGATACGGTTCCAATGCGACCAGGCTGCGGTTGCCGAGTCTGACGCCGCAGTGCCGATCATGGCCGCGAACCCCTGCCAAAAGGGCTCTTTATCTGAACCGGATAATGATCGAAGCGCTCTAACGGCAGGACCGATATGTCGTGAGTCGATCTCTTTTAACAATTCCTGAATACGCTTCAATCGCCGATGGCGATCTTTGACTTTTTGCAGTGCGTCCCAAAAGCGACCTTCCTCTTTTTTACCGATTTGATCCAATAAGGTTTGAGCGACAGCCAGCCATAGGTGATCGTAAATTTCCAGCCACGGTTCCAGCCGGTTGATAAACGGGATGAGATGAGAGACACATTCCGATCCGCCGTAACGAAGGATTGTCATCAGCGTCATGGACCACTTTTGGGCGCTTTCTTCATCCAGCAAGGGTGGTGTATCATCAAGATGCTGAACTATCGTTTCGATTTGACCCATGAGCGTGTGGGGCGGAGGCGAATCGGCGGCAATAACGGCCCGGGACCAGGCACGATCCAATGGATGTGATAAGTGGGTGGAGATATCGACCGCCACGTCGTATTGGTTGTTGCAAGCAAGCGCCCGGAGGATTTCCTCCTTTGCTAAAGCATCCGTTAACCCTCGAAGATTTACAGCCAACACGGCGTAGTAAACGAAACGAAACCAGTCTTGCCTTTGGATGGCTCCTGAAATGGCGTACTGTTCGATATCTTCAGATAAATCACTGTAACGCTGAAACTGATCGGCCTTCTTTATTAAAAAAAATCCCGCATCAATCAGATCAAAAAGGCTCTGCCATGATTCGCCCTTGGCCAGATGATACGGGAGGTGCCGATAGTACGGATCCATCAGAAAGGGGACGCCCTTTAAATTTCTATATTTAATAATTCAGACAGAATCCAGTTTTCATTCATCACAATGGTTTCCCCTCTTGCTACAGCAACGCTCACGGTCGGAACCGAAATCCCCAAACGCCTTGAAAGCGCTGTCATGGTCATCCCCAGTTCTCTTACCGCCCAGAAACATAATAGGCTTTTTGCTTTAACCCTGCCCCGAGCCTTCCCGGGAGCAACAACTTCTTTTGAATCAACGTGCATCAGGTGCGCCACCAGTTCGACCAACCGATTTAGGGTGATCCCTTGCGCCTGTAGGGCATATTTCCTTTCCAGATGCTCTTGCGCCCCCAATAATGTCTTTTCGACAAAGTCGCTGTCGCCTAATATCCGTTCGTCATTTTTTAAGAATATATTTGCCCGGCGCATCGCTTTGATATTGGCCCATCCGCCATGGCTCCGGATTAAACCCCCTCCGGTCAGATCTTCCCGTCTTCCTTTCAGAATTTCCTTTTCTACATCTGATCGATAACGTCGTTTGGCGATTGAGACACGATCTGCATACAGACTCAAAACACGCTTAATCTCCTGCCAATGGTTTGGCTTTCGACCCATTATTGCGCTATGCCCTGTGTAAGGATAAGAATCGAGACGCTGCATATTTTCCACCAACCCGGCTCGGAGTGGATTCAGGTGAATATAACGAACCAATTCTCTTAGATACGCTTCTTCTTCGCAAAGTATCGATTTATATCTGTTCTGAAACAAATGCCCCTGGCGGGTATGGCGCCGGTTAAAGGATACGGCATACCCGGTCAGCAGTCGCCGCATTACAGTGGCAATCGGAACACGACCGGTCTTCAACAGCAGGTGGAAGTGATTCGGGATTAGTGCCCAGGCATAACAACAGGTTTGGGTCTCTATTATAATCTTTGACAATCTGCCTAAAAAATTGTCTCGATCAAAATTGTCCCGGAAAATATTACGTTTTTCAATGCCCCTGGCAATGACATGATGCAAGGCCCCTGGCGCATCAATTCTGGCTTTCCTTGGCATGTTTCAAACATATCAGAAATCCGTTTTAAATAAAACTAAAAATTTAAAGGGCGTCCCCTTTATTCTTGCATTTCTTGCCACTTTCTTTTATATCCCTACTTTATGAATAGAATTAAAAAAGGTAAGATACTCTATAAATTCCTCCTTTTTGTCCTCCCATTTGTCATCCTGTCCATCATTCTGACCAGCGCCGTTTTATCCTGGACCAGCTATACCTATTTTCGTAAAACCATCGACCAGGATTACCGCAATATCCTCAAAAGTTCGGCCGGGGAAATCCGGCTCTTCGTCAAAGATGCCCAAAAAAATCTGCAGGGGCTTTCCTGGGTCATTGCCGCCACCAAACTGGACCGCTGGCGGAAGGATATGGCCCTGACGGCTTTCAACCATCAGATGGAGGAATTCCTGTCGGTTTCTCTGATCTCAAATCAGGGACAAACCGTTGCAACCACCCGATGGGATGAAAAAGAGGGACTCTCCGATCAGAAAGAACTGCTTAAAAAGGTTTTAAGTGGTGAAAGCGCGGTATCGAATGTGATGCTGACAGAAGATCGTCTCCCCTTTATTCATATGGTTGTGCCTCTATTTCACCTGGGGGAAGTTAAGGAAATCCTTTGGGGGGAACTGAATCTTAAGTCGGTCTGGGATATTTTGGAGGGGATTAAAATCGGCCGCAGCGGTCAGGTTTATATTATGGATCATTCCGGCCGTTATATCGCGCACCGGGAAATTGACCGCGTTGTCGCCCCCCCGCCTGTAAAAAAGCCCCAAATCCTCAAAACCATCAGCGCGTCTTTGGTGCCGGTCAGCTGGGAGGAGGTAGAAAATGGCACCAGCTACTATTGCCTGGGATCATATGTTCCCGATTTCGACTGGGTAATTGTTCTTCGTCAACCCCTGCCGGAAATCTATACCTATCTGTATCAAAATGTCTTTGGAGCGATTATGATCACGATTCTTCTCTGTCTGGCGGCCGCATTTATCGGGTGGAGGCGTATCAAACGATTCCTGAGGCCGATCCAAAGCTTACACCGACAGGTTTTGAGAATCGGCGCGGGAGGTCTGGATCACAAGGTCGCTATTGATTCCCGAGATGAAATCGGTGACCTGGGACTGGCCTTTAATCAGATGACCGATTCCCTAAAGGAATACATCCAGCGGGAGATTGAAACCGCCAAGGAACTCGTACATGCCAAAAACCTGGCCGTTTTGGGGACGACCTCCAGCAAGGTCACCCATGAAGTCGGCAATTTGCTGAACAACATCGGCATGACCCTGACGGCCTTAAAGCGTGAAACCCTCAGTCAGATGGGCCACAAATCCCTTCAGATCCTGGAAAACGAGTCGACTCGAATCAGAACCTTCATAACCCATTTTCTGCAGTTTGCCAAAAAACCGGAGCTGCGTTTAAGCAAAATAAAATTAGACTTGGTGATTAAAGAGGTTCTGGCGGCCCAACAGCCTGAAGCAAAGCGGAAGGGGATCGAAATTGAGCTGAATTGGCCGCCTCATATAGCCCCCATAAATGCCGACATGAACCTTATGTATCAGGTGATTAACAATCTGATCAAAAACAGCCTCGAGGCCACAAACGACACGGGAAAGATCTGCATCGAAGGGAAAACAGAAGCAACGCATTTAAAGGTGGCCATAGCGGATAGCGGCTCCGGAATTGAACCGGAAATTCTGGAAAAGATTTTCGATCCTTTTTTTAGCACCAAAGGCAAAAAAGGTACCGGGTTGGGGATGTCGATTGTAAAGACCATCGTCGAGGCCCACCGCGGAACTATTGAATGCACAAGTGTGATAGGGGAAGGGGCAACGTTTGTCTTGAATCTGCCTTTAAATTGAATAATCCGCCAAAGATTCCTTTCTGATTCGATTCGTATTCTTGCGGCATTCACGGATTCAGAGTTCATCGTTCAGAGGTATCTTTTTTTGACCTTAATTGTGGCCCCCCTTATCTTCATCGGCCCATGTTAAGCCATTGCCTAATGGTCACCGCAATCTCAAATTATGTAAAGCAAGAATAAGCGGACAAGTGCGCTTTACCTAGGATAAAGGCATTCTTCATGTTTTTTCGATTCTATTAACTTAAGCCGTGGCGAGGACGATCTTCGGCTTGCCTTAAAAGGGCAAAAAAATTTACGGTCAATTCAAGGGGAAATGCTTTTTTTGTTCTGAAAATGGATAGTTGTTTGATCCAAGTAATGTGAGATCAAAAATGCAGAAGGACGTGCGTGAAATTAGAAACCCAAAAAAGGATTGCCCGGAGATCACAAAAAGTGCAAAATGTAAATAACCATTGATGGTTCAGAGGTTCAAGGTTTGCCGAATTTGAAAAAAGAGCTCATGATAAGACCGATGCAGCAGTCAGACGGGCCAACCGTTATCGATATCTATGTGTTCGGCCTCAATACCCGCAATGCGACCTTTGAAACCGAAGCACCCACCTGGGGGGAATGGGACAAAAAACATCTGCATCACTCCCGTTTCGTCTATGAACACCAGGGGGCAGTGGTGGGCTGGACGGCACTCACCCCGGTTTCGGCCAGAGACGTATACAAAGGCGTTGCCGAAGTCAGTGTCTATGTTGCCGAAAATTACTTCGGTCGGGACATCGGCTCCCAATTAATGCAGAAAGTGATCATCGCTTCGGAGGCCAACGGTATCTGGACGCTCTACTCCAGTCTTTTCCCGGAAAACACGGCCAGCGTGAAGCTGCACCAAAGGTTCGGTTTTCGAAAAATTGGAATCCGTGAAAGAATTGCCAAACTGGATGATATTTGGAGAGATACGTTGATTATGGAGCGGCGCAGTAGAGTTGTGGGCACTAAATAGGTGACCGGCCAGGTAAAGAGAATGGATTTCAGCAAACTCAAAATTATTTCAGTCATCACGCTTGTACTTGGTCTGGGATTGGAGGCCATAAATCCCCATAGCGTTTCAGCTGGGATTTTTGTTGCTGACGTAATTGGCCTAAAAAACCAAAGGGTGTTTCTGAGCGCCCAAACTCGCGGAAAACTTTTCGCCAAAGGCGGGGAACTTGTGGAGTTTTTTGTTGACGGAAAATCGCTTGGCAAAACCCTTTCGGGCGGTGACGGATTTGCTTACAAACCCTTTACCCCCGCCAACAACGGGCTCTTTCAGATTCGAGTATCCTCCGCAATAGATAACAGCACGGGTTTATTCCTCTGCCTGGAAAAGGGTTCAAGCATTGTGGCGATTGATGTGGAGGGGAGTCTGTTTGAGGGATTGATTCCAAAACAACCCAAAAGGGACAGTCGCAAAGCCGTTAAAAGGATTGCCGCTCGATTTCCGGTTGTATTTGTGCAAACCAGCTTTTTGGGCCGCAGAATTGTCAAGCTGTGGATGCAAAAGAATAAATTTATGTTAAGGCCTCTGATGCCCTGGCGGCAGGGCGACCTATTTAAAACTTTGAGCCGGAAAGGACTTAAGGTCCATACGCTTATCGGAAGCCCGTCTGTAATCGATTCCGCTAAAGACCATAAACCGCTGGCCTTCAGCTTTGAACCCACGCAAGAAGGTGAAACGGTAAAGGATTGGGAAGAAATTCTTGAAAAAATGAAAATACCATGATTCAAGACCATTCGTTTGGAAAAATCGTAGTTAACAACACCCCCTTTACCAGCGATATCAAAATTATCGATGGAACCGTCATTCCGAATTGGTGGCGCAAAAGGGGACACCTTGTCGAGGTGGATGACATTCAGGATATTTTACGGGCAAAACCGAAAATTGTCATCCTCGGCAAGGGTGATCCGGGCCTGATGAAGTCCAGCTTGTCTTTGCAGAAATCGCTTCAAACCAACGGGATTGAATTGATCGAAGAAAACACCCCTCAGGCCATCAAGAGATTCAATAGATTATTTAAAGACGGCATCAACATCGCCGCCGGCTTTCATATCTCCTGCTAGTCGATCATGGGAAAGACCAAGGAGGATCGCATATGAACTTTGAACAGATCAAGTATGAAGTGGAAGACCGTATTGCAACCATTACGCTGAATCGACCGGACAACCTGAATGCGTGGACGATCATTATGATGCGCGAACTTATCCAGGCCATGGGCCTTGCGGATGATGACGATGACGTGCGGGTCGTCATTGTGACCGGAGCAGGGCGGGCCTTCTGTGCAGGCGCCGATTTGTGCGGCGGCGGTTTTGGTGATAGAGGTAGAAATGGCGATACTTCGTCCGTGCCGCGGGACACCGCCGGGCAAGCCACGTTGAAGATATTTGATATGAAAAAACCGGTGATTGCTGCTATCAACGGTCATGCCGTGGGCGTAGGCATCACCATGACATTGGCCATGGACATCCGTTTTGTTGCCGAAGAAGCGACCAAAATCGGTTTTGTTTTTGACAAACGGGGCATTGTGCCGGAAGGGTGCAGCACCTATTTTCTGCCCCGGATTGTCGGAATCAGCCGGGCCTCCGAGCTGATCCTCACCGGCAGGCTCTTTACGGCCAGAGAAGGGTTCGATATGGGATTGTTCAGCCGCGTGGTTCCCCTTCCGGACCTGCTGCCGATGGCACGTCAAACGGCGCGGGAAATTGCCGAAAATACCTCGGCCATATCGACAGCCCTCTCAAGACAGATGCTTTGGAAAGGCCTTGGCGAAGACCACCCCATGGCGGCCCACATCGTGGAATCAAAGGGGGTAGCGTTTATGGTAAAGTCCGAGGACTGCAAAGAGGGCGCCACTTCTTTTCTTGAAAAGCGGCCCCCGCGCTTTCAGATGAAACCCAGCCGGGATCTGCCTGATTTTTACCCATGGTGGCAGGACCGCCAATTTAAGGGCGATTAGTAGCGGATTCCTTTGAAAATAAAATATGCCCCGGCTAAGATCATAAAAACAGCACCGGTCTTGTAGATAAGGGCTCTTGCTTTTATCCATCCGAGGTCGGAAAGCTTCCCCACCAGCAATAGTGCGGGCAGGGTCCCGATCCCAAAAGCAATCATCACCCCGCCACCTGACATAAAACCGTTATAAATGTTTTGGGCATCCACACCGGCCCCGGCGGATGCGACCAGGGCCGTATAAACGGGCCCGCAGGGTAAAAACCCGAGCACCATACCCAGCGGATAATAGGCAGAGGCAGACTTTGCGGCGGAAAGTTTTTGAAACCCTTTGGTGATAAACCCCACGGGTTTGTAGACATCTCCGAAAATACCGCCCCACCGGATCCAGCCGCTCATGGCAAGCCCCATCAAAATAATCACAACTCCGGCGAAAATCATTGCCCCCTTCTGGATCCCGGCAATCCGATGCGCCACACTGACATATGAACCTGTGAGACCCGCCATTCCACCCAGTAAAGTGTATGTCGTGATTCGGCCCGAATTATAAAGGAGATGTGGGACAAAGGCAGGGCGTTCTTTTAGATTTAAGGAAAGAGATACGACAATGGGCCCGCACATGCCGATACAATGCCCGAAGCCGACCGAAAATCCCGTTGTCAGGAAGATCAGATAGATGGGATCAGCAAGCGACATGCTGGGTTATCCCTCTATATCTTTAAAGAGATCCGTCGTCAGGTAGCGTTCGCCCGTGCTGGGTAATACCACCACAATTTGTTTGCCTTTGGAATCCTCCCGCCTGGCGACCTCCAGCGCCGCCCATACGGCCGCACCGGATGAAATTCCACACAGGATCCCCTCCTCTTTCGCCAAAATCCTGGCCGTCTCAAAGGCATCCTCATTTGTCACGGTGACGACTTCGTCGATAATCGATTGATCCAGAACATCGGGTACAAATCCCGCCCCGATCCCTTGAATCTTGTGTGGACCCGGATTTCCTCCGGATAGTACCGGAGATGCGGCCGGTTCCACCGCGATCGCTTTGAAGGTTGGCTTACGATCTTTGATCACCTGCGAAACACCCGTTATCGTACCCCCCGTTCCGACTCCCGATATCAGAATGTCGACTTTTCCTTCGCTGCCTTGCCAAATTTCTTCCGCCGTCGTCTCGCGGTGTATTTGGGGATTTGCGGGGTTGGCAAACTGATTCGGCATATAGGCGCCTTTTTCAGAAGTCAGAATTTCCTGTGCCTTTGCGATGGCACCTTTCATCCCATTGGGACCGGGGGTCAAAACCAGTTCGGCACCCAAATGCTTTAAAAGCTTGCGCCGTTCGACGCTCATGGTCTCGGGCATCGTCAGGCACAGCCGGTACCCTCTGGCAGCACAAATAAAGGCCAGGGCAATGCCGGTATTGCCGCTTGTGGGTTCGACCACCAGTGTTTTGGGGCCGATCAGTCCTTTCGCCACCGCGGCCTCAATCATCGATGCACCGATTCGATCTTTGACACTTCCCAAAGGGTTGAAAAACTCCAGTTTGGCCAGTAACTCCGCCTCAAGGCCGGTGGTGATTTTATTTAGACGGGTCAAAGGTGTTGCTCCGATTGTGTTTACGATACTCGGAAATATTTTCATGGGCGCCTCCTTTTTTTCTATGTGCCTGTTTTCTGTACCCTCCCCTTACCGTTATGCTGGTAAATTAAGCGGGGGGTTTCCAGCATCACCTTGGTATCCGGTGGAACCGATTTGGTTAACCATACATTTCCCCCGATTACGGCGCGGGCACCGATGACCGTATCGCCGCCCAATATGGTAGTACTCGAGTAAATGATAACATCATCTTCAATAGTGGGATGGCGCTTGATACCCCTGAACTTCTGGCCGGCATCTTTCGGCAAAGAAAGGGCTCCCAGCGTCACCCCCTGATAGATACGCACATTCTTACCGACCACTGTGGTTTCTCCGATAACGACACCCGTTCCGTGATCGATCACAAAACTGGCCCCGATTTCGGCTCCGGGATGGATATCGATCCCGGTGATGCTGTGCGCATATTCCGTCATAATTCTCGGCAGAAGGGGAACCTGGAGTTCATTCAATTTATGTGCCACCCGATATATCGTTATGGCCAGTATTCCGGGATAACTGAAAATGATCTCATCATAACTCTTGGAGGCCGGATCGCCATCAAATGTGGCCTTTACATCGGTTGCCAATATCTTGCGAATGGAAGGAATCGATTTTAAAAAATCAAGCGCTATTTGCTGCCCCTGGGGCTCGCACTCCGTACAGGACAGATCATACCGAAAGCAGTCATGTCGCACGGCATGGGCAATCTGTTCGGAGAGTAGATCAAAAAGGCCGGAAACCGTCTGCCCCATATTATATTTTAAGTTGACCGGATCGAGTTTTTCGCGGGTGAAAAACCCGGGAAACAGAATCTCCTTCAGCTTACTGATGATCTCGATCACATTCCCTTCAGAAGGTATCGGTTCATAATCGATATGCGTATAGCATTCCTTATCAGAGCAGCTTTCGATTATGTTTTCGGCCACCTGCGGAAGCTGGCCTCTAATTTGAGATAAAGATTCGGCCTCGACCTTGCACCGATCAGTCAGTTTTTGTGTGTCTGCCATTTGTTATCCTTTTCGACTTTGTGATTAGGAGGATTTAGGTCTTAATCATAAAAGCATCACTAAATTATGACACCAAAGGCGGATTGTCAAAATTCGGCCTTGCTTTAAGACCAGACGCGCTGCTGTCGAAATAAAAACTCCTTGCGTTAGGACCCTAATCTCGCGTATTTTACGGCAACCCTAAATGAGCGTAAACAAAATGAAGCAACTTAAATTAAAGTCGAGTTATTGGATCGTCGACGCTCGCAATCGAATTGTTTTCGGCCGCGGACGAATGGAGATCCTTGAACAGGTCGAAAAAACAGGTTCAATCAACCAGGCCGCCAAAATACTAAAAATGTCTTATAAAACGGCCTGGAGCAAAATCAAGTCCACCGAAAAGCATATGCAAACTAAAATCGTCCATTCCGACAAAAGCAAGGGCACCCGTTTGACCCGAAATGGCAAAGAACTATTGCGAAAATATCGCCTTTTAAACCAAAAATGTATGGAGGCCGGTGATGACTTGTTCCGCCAAATTTTTTCTTCTTGACCCCACCCGCGATTTTTACGGCTTGACTTTTTAAATTCCTTTCTTCTAAACTAGATTCACCCGCACGAATTTTATAACCCAATATTTATAATTGGCTTAAGTCAAATTACGCCGAGGGTAGCTTTACTAAGGTGCGTTATTCCGCACGATTACGCAAAGGAGAAATCCATGCCTGTTTTCAGCTACCTGGCATACCCTGAACCGGGTGCCAAACAAAACCTGTTAAATGATCTTGCAACCCTCGATCACTGTGAAGTGATACCTGCCGAAAATGAAGAAATCCTGATCCTGGTAACCGACACCCCTGATGAAAAAGAGGAAAAGAAATTACAAAAAAAACTTAAGAATTTAAAATCATTACAGTCTCTTGGGATGACCTTTGGTCATACCGATGAGCAAACTAATGACAGACAGAAGGAGTAGCAAATGGACATTAGCAGAAGATCATTCATTAAATCCGCAGCCGCACAGAGCGCAATGGCTGCTGCTGTAGTGCTGTTTCCGGGAATCAGTTTCGGTGCCTGGAAAAAGTTAGATCCATCTTCGGGGGGGGTTAAATGGAAGAAGACGCCCTGTCGATTTTGCGGCACCGGATGCGGGCTTCTGGTCGGTGTTTCCGGTGATCGGGCCGTAGCCGTAAAAGGCGATCCCAATTGTTCTGTCAATAAAGGGCTGTGCTGCGTCAAAGGCTATCATTCGATCCAGATCCTTTATGGCAAAGACAGGGTAACGAAGGCGCTTGTCCGCAAAAACGGCAAGCTGGTTGAGGTTCCCTTAAAAGAAGCCCTCGATCGGGTGGCTCAGAAGATGAAAGAGACCATCAAAGAACACGGCAAAGACGCCGTAGCCATGTACGGGTCCGGGCAATGGTCGATTGCGGATGGGTATGCCGCTTCCAAGCTGTTCAAGGGTTGTATCGGCACCAATAATGTTGAAGCCAACGCGCGGCTCTGCATGGCCAGTGCGGTAACCGGATTTCTAACCAGCTTCGGTCTGGACGAGCCCATGGGCTGTTATGACGACATCGATAATGCCGACGTTTTTATCACCTGGGGCAACAACATGGCTGAAATGCATCCGGTCCTTTTCTCTCGAATGCTTGCCAATCGCAAAAGCAAGGGGCATGTCAAAATCATCGATTTTGCCACCCGCACCACCCGCTCCAGCCAGGCCGCCGACAAATCGATTCTGTTCAGGCCCCAGACGGATCTGGCTGTGGCCAATGCCATCTGCTATGAAATCATCCGCAACGATTGGGTGAACTGGGATTTTGTTAACAAACACGTTTCCTTCCATAAAGGCAAAACCAACATCGGCTATGGCACCGAAGATCATTTCAAGTTTAAAGATAAAGCCGAAACGGTCGATTTTGAACAGTACAAGGCCTTTTTAGAGGATTACACCCCCGAGAAGGTCGAAAAAATTTCCGGTGTTTCCGCCAGAGACATCAAATATCTGGCCGCCCTTTTCGGAGACCCGGACAAGAAGGTGACCTCTTACTGGTGCATGGGTATGAACCAGCACACCCGTGGAACCTGGATCAATAACCTTATTTATAACATTCATCTTCTGGTGGGCAAGATCTCGGCTCCCGGCAACGGTCCATTTTCCCTGACCGGTCAGCCGAGCGCCTGCGGAACGGTGCGCGAAGTGGGCACTCTGACCCATAAACTGCCTCACGGCGTTGTCATGAAAGAAGGCGCCCGCAAGCTGGCCGCAAAAATCTGGCAGGTGCCGGTGGAAAACATCGATCCCAAACCGACCTATCATACCGTTGAGATGTTCCGGGCCCTCGACCGGGGGGATATCCGCTTTATGTGGGTGCAGGTGACCAATCCCATGGTCACCATGCCCAATTTGAACCGCTATCGCGACGGCGCCAAGAAGGACGGCCGCTTTATGGTGGTATCCGAAATTTACCCGACCCCCACCTATGATGTGGCTGATGTGGTCCTGCCCTCAGCCCTGTGGATCGAGAGGGAAGGCTTCTTCGGCAACTCGGAAAGGCGCACCCAGCACAATGAACAAATCATCCCGATGCCGGGCGACACCATGTGCAATACCTGGCAGATCATCCAAGTCGCCCGCAGATTAGGCTTCCAAAAGCAATTCCCCTGGAGCCAGGAAACCTATATCGAAGACATCTGGAATGAGTACATTCAGTTTCATGATTCACCCAAGCACAGGATGGCGCCTTACAAAGTCCTTCAGGCGAGATCCGGCGTGCAGTGGCCCTTTGTGGATGGAATTGAGACAAAATGGCGCTTCAACGCTAAATACGATCCGGCCGCCAAGGGAGATGATTTCCACTTTTACGGCAAACCGGATAACAGGGCCTGGATATGGCTAAGACCCTATGAACCGGCGGCCGAATCGCCCGACAGCGAATACCCTTTCTGGCTCAATACGGGCCGGGTTCTGGAACATTGGCACACGGGTTCCATGACCCGGCGTGTCCCCATTCTGCATCAGGCAATGCCGTCGTCCTACGTGGAGATTAATGCCGACGATGCAGCCCGATTGGGCATCGTGAACGGAAGCAAGGTCAAAATCTCGTCCCGCAGAGGTTCGGTGGTAGTGACCGCAAGCATCAACGGCCGGGGAGCCCCACCAAAGGGTATGGTTTTCGTTCCATTCTTTGACGAAAAATATCTCATCAATGAGGTCACCCTGGATGCCTTTTGTCCCATATCCAAACAACCGGATTATAAAAAATGCGCCGTAAAAGTGGAGATAGCATGATGGAAAAGCCAAATCAGAAGGTGGATCAAAAGATCGGGAAGGGTTTTCTCGTTTTTGCCGGAATCTGCATCGTGGCCTTGCCATTGGTCGTATTTTCGGCCTTCACTTACGCTCCCAAGGAGATTAACGCGGCGGTGTTGGAAACAGCGAGCCTTGATTTTGATCATAACGGAAAAACCATATTCGAAAACTTTGACCAAATCTCCGATGTTTATCTTAAAAGCACCTCCACCGGGAGAACACTCGAGGAATACTACTCCCGCAGGCAGTATCCGGGTTCACCGCCCGAGATTGCACATCCGGTGGAGGTACACGGCATAACCCTTGAGTGCCTTGCATGTCACGCCGGCGGCGGCTGGACGGAATCTTTAAAAAGGATCACACCGCTCACTCCCCATCCCGACCAGGAAAGCTGCATGCAATGTCACCTCAGTCCTGTAACGGACACGCTCTTCAGGGCAATCGACTGGTGGAGCGTTCCTCCCCCCCGCCTTGGCAGATCGCACCTCCCGGGTGCTCCGGTACCCATTCCGCACGGTCTGCAGATGAGAGGTAATTGTATTGCCTGCCATGTGGGGCCGGGGGCGGTGGCGACCATTCGTGTTGAGCACCCTTCACGGGGGAATTGCAGACAGTGTCACGTACCTGACCCTCAGGTGGAACCGTTTCGGAGGTAATGGAGTGAAGATGATGATTTCTGAAATCATCAATTAAAAGATCAGGAACATTATGAAGACACCCGTGTTCAAAATTTGCTTTTGGGGGACATTAACTGCACTGCTCGTCATATTCGCAGGATTTACGGCTTATTCCGACGAGGGTGGTGTCGTACAGATCTATAAGAAGGCCACTGCCCCATTTGATGATCAAAATAAAGTTGCTGCGGTCCCATCGCTTGCGGGAAAAACCATTTTGGTACAGACCCCGTATCAGGGAGGGCCTTTCTGGACCGAAACCCGCAAGGACAAAATGGGGCGCTTTAAGTGCAATGATTGTCATAATAATGAAAAAGTTGTCGTATTACAGGCCGCCGAAATGACGCATGGAGATATTGCCCTCGATCATGGTGGCCAGGAAAATCCCTTATCCTGTTTTACCTGTCATAAGGAGGATGAGCGTGATTTTTTGATAACCGAAAAGGGAACCCAGATCGATATGGATCACAGCTACCAGATGTGCGGTCAATGTCATTTCAGACAGAAAAAAGATTGGGTGGGAGGTGCGCACGGCAAGCGTATTTCTTACTGGGCCGGTAAACGGGTGGTCAAAAACTGCGCCTCCTGTCACGATCCTCACTCGCCGCTATTTAAGAAGCGGTGGCCCACAACATACTCACCTCCGTTTAAAAAATAGGGAAAAAGGATGCATCTCCCCAAAAATAAGGATTGTCGCAAGCAAAAGGAGAACAGCCCTCTGCAGGGGAAACCATGCAGCCGACGGGAATTCCTCAAAAGCGCTGCAATGGGCAGTACCGCAATGCTCACGGGGTGCGGAGGCGGTTTTTTGGGTTCAAACGAGGCGCTTTCACTGCGCTGGAAAGAATATTTCAAAAAAAATTATCGCCTTATGACCCCGACTGAAAAGGATGACACGGTACAGCGACTCGAACGTTTGGCCAAAATTAAAAAAGGCGTCGATGTCCAGATGAGCTCCAAAGCACCGATCGAGGGCGTCTTATTCGGTTATGCGTTTAATGTGACCCGATGTGAAGGATACATGGAATGCGTTGCTGCCTGTGTCAAGGAAAACAACCTCGACCGCAAATCAAACACGCAATATATCCGCATTTTCGAGATGGAACATGGGGAAATGACTCCCGAAGCGGGCGACGGAAAATATTTCCATGAGGTCCCGGTTGCCGATCATTTTTACATGGGCGTTCAGTGCTTCCACTGTCAGAACGCTCCCTGTATAAAGGCCTGCCCCACAAAGGCCACCTGGCGGGAACCGGATGGAATCGTTGTCGTGGACTATGACTGGTGCATCGGCTGCAGGTATTGTATGGCAGCGTGCCCCTATTACGGCCGTCGATTCAACTGGAACGAACCTTTAGTTTCCGCAGCGGAAATGACCAAAAAGCAGCATTATCTCGGCAACAGGATGCGCGCCAAGGGGCAGATGGAGAAATGCACTTTTTGTGTGCAGAGGAGTAGAGAAGGCAGACTTCCCGCCTGTGTCGATGCCTGCCCCACCGGTTCACGCGTATTCGGAAATCTTCTGGACCCCAAAAGTGAAATCAGGTTTGTCTTAAAGCACAAGAAGGTTTTCAGATTTAAGGAGGATCTGGGGACGGATCCAAAGTTTTGGTATTTCATTGACTGAGGGCTTCGTAAAAAGTCCACCTGCGGCGTTACGCTTCACCCTTCGTCATTGCGACGTACGGGAAGTACGCCTCATTCCTCAAGGCTCGCAGGCCTTGCATCTGGCCTTTTTTACTTTGCCCTCTATTGGACGAATTTTGCGCGTTCGAAAATAGTACAGGAAAACGTCATGCAGACAAAGTCTCCTGAAAAAGGAATTATATCGTTTGTTACGGATGTCATCGTCTGGAATCTATCCGGCGGTATCGGCTATCAGATATATCTGTGTTGTTTAGCCGCGATGGTGATGCTTGGGATCTATGCCTACGCCGTTCAAACGCACCTAGGCCTTTCCGCCACCAATATGTCCGATATCGTCAGCTGGGGATTCTATATCGGCAATTTTACATTTCTGGTGGGTGTGGCGGCCGCGGCCGTTATGATCATTTTACCTGCCTATATGTTTCGGGATAAGGATCTGCACAAGGTAGTCATTATCGGTGAAGGTGTGGCCAATGGCGCGCTGGTGATGTGTCTGCTGTTTATTACCGTGGACCTCGGTGGTCCCTTGAAGCTATGGCATCTGATACCGGGTATCGGCATTTTTAACTGGCCTTCATCGCTGCTCACGTGGGATATTATCGTATTAAACGGCTATCTGGCCTTGAACATGCTGGTACCTGCCTATATCCTTTATTGTCAGTACAACAATCGTGAACCTGATGAAAAAAAATACCGACCATTTGTTTTCCTCTCAATATTCTGGGCCTTTTCAATTCACCTGGTGACCGCTTTTCTGTATCAGGGACTGCCTGCCAGGCCTTTTTGGAACAACCCGCTGATGGGCCCCCGGTTTTTAGCATCCGCTTTTGCGGCCGGGCCGGCCTTGATAACCGTGGTATTGGTAATTGTTCATTCTGCGACCACATTTAAAATCGAGAAAGAAATCTTTAACAAGCTGAGGCTGATCATTGTCATTTCCGCCATCATCAATCTGATCATGCTCTTTTCCGAGATTTTCAAGGAATTCTATCTACCTACCCACCACAGTCTACCGGCCATCTATTTATATTTCGGTCTCAAAGGCCACTCTGCCCTGGTCCCATGGATCTGGACCGCCATCAGCCTGAATCTGATAGGGACGTTGACGCTGATTTGGAACCCGGGCAAGAATAATCCCAAGGTGCTGCTTCCGGCCTGCGTTCTGCTTTTTATCGGTATCTGGATCGAAAAAGGCATGGGACTGATTGTACCGGGCTTGGTCCCTTCGCCCTTGGGGGAAGTGATTAGTTACGCACCCAGTTGGGTGGAGGTCTGTGTAGCGATAGGTATTTTGGCCGTCGGTATGCTTGTAGTCACCCTGCTGATTAGACCGGCATTGATAATCGAACAGCGGTTTGAAGCTGAGTAAACTGAACCCATTTCACCTAAAGCATGCTGCCAAATCCCCCTTATCCCTAAAGTCTCCGAATCGAATATAGTATTGCCCGATGAAGGCTTCTTTGATATTGTCCCCAAAAAACCTCAGGCCATTTTAACAATAAAAAGTAGTTGCGATTCCAAGTCAGGAGTTCAGGAATTTAAAGAGGATTAATTTGGGGGAAGTTGCCAACAAACTCGAAACAGATGGTTGAAACGATTAAAGAGCTAAAGCAAGCTATCATTGCTGGCGAAAACGAAGATGCCGTGGCAATCGCTAACACGCTTATCAGCAGGGGTGTTAAGCCTGAAGAGATTATACTCGATGGCGTGACAAAAGCCATGGAATATCTCGACAGGAAATGTACGATTCAGGACTTTTGCCTTTTGGAGCTGATGTTAGCCGGAAGGGCTGCTATGGATGTTATCGACCATCTTTATGCTGAACAGATAACAAAAGACGATAAATTGTTCGATACTGATCTATATCAGAGGAAGAAGATCATTTTGGGGACTATCAAAGGAGATATACATGAGATAGGGAAAAACATTTTTTCAATGGTTATGAGATCCTATGGATATCAGGTTATAGATATGGGAAAGGACGTTGATCCCACTGATCTTGTCATGGCGGCTATTGCCAATAAAGCAGATTTTATTGGCATATCGAGTCTGATCACTCCAACCATCCCTCATGTGAGAGAGATTAGAAGGGTTGCAGTGAATAAAGGGTTTCGTGCAGTGAAGATTATTGCCGGAGGAGCCGCACTCCGACAGTCGAATGCGGAATATCTCAATGTGGACCATGTGGCGGATACGGCCTTTGACGGCCTTCATTATATAAAAAGCTTCTGAATCATGAAATCCATCGATCGTATAAAATCCACCATCCGTTTTGAGAAAACAGACAGGGTGCCTGTCTTTTCACACATTTACGGGTTTGCTTCCAGGCTAAGGCATATCCCTTTGAAGGACTATCTAAACAGCGGAGAATTGCTGGCCTTTTGTCAAATAGAGGCATGGAAGCGATTTGGCTACGATGGCGTAACCGCATTTGCCGACAATTCCCTTGAATCTGAAGCGATTGGCTCAAAGATATCTTACAAGGATGATGCCTACCCGCAAATTGATGAATACTGTCTAAATGGTATTCGTGATTGGAAATCTCTTTCGATCCCTGACCCTGAAGAAGATGGAAGAATGCCCGTCATCATAGAGGCATGCAGGATCCTCAAAGATGAAGTGGGTAAAGAGACGGCAGTTGTCGGAACAGTTCAGGGACCTATGACGTTAGCCGGACAACTTCTGGGAATGGAAGAACTTCTTTATTGCATAGTTGATCACCCTGAGGATTTTTATAATCTGTTGAATTTCAGCACTCGGGTCATGGTTACCTTCGGCAAGGCCTTAATAAAGGCAGGAGCTCATATCGTACATGTTTTTGACCCGTCCTCCTCCTGTTCAGTTATAAACAGGGCTGTTTTCAGTGAATACATCCTCCCGCATTTTAAACAGGCTTTCAAGCAATATAAAGATAGTGGAGATCCCATATGCTGGTTAAACATCACCGGCCAGACCGGACCTATTCTGGATCTTTTCCCTGAAACAGGGGCGGATCTGTTTAATATCGACTATCTTGTTCCCATCTCCACCGCAATCGAAAAACTACCTCACCATTGCATCAATGGAAATATCAAGCCGTTCAGTTTTGTTTCCGGTGATGCAAATATAATCCAGAGGGAGGCAAGAGATCTTCTGGAGGAGACCCGATTTAGGGGGGGCTTCGCCCTGAGCCCTGGCTGCGAGATCCCTTTAGAATCCAAAGTCAGCAATATCGAAGCCATGATGAAAGCCGTGAAGGGCTGATCGAGGCTAAAATCGCTTTCACGATTTTATATGATGAAATGAGACCTGCCGGGAAGAAAAAACTGAACTCAACAGGGACATTGAAGGTTAAGTTGGAAGACTTGGATCTTGAATCAAGTCATCAGGCCAAATTAGAAGCCCTATCCACTCTGATCAAGATCAGCACTGCCATCGGCTTTATGCCCATGGAGCTTAAAGCCTATTTGCAGTTTTTAGTAGAAGAAACGAGAAGACTTTTTGATGCTTACGGTTGCGCGATTTTCTCTTTGAATGAGAATATGAACTTTGACCAGATTTATTCAGGTCAATCTGAAATGGGAAAGCAACCACGCAAGTGTTTTAAGATCAACGAATGTATCGTTATCAGGGATGAATTACCCTTTATAATCAAGGATACAAAGAGGAAAGATAAAAGATGCAGGGGATTCGAGTTTGACACAAAGGTGAAGTCTTATGCATGCCTGCCTATCTCAACGGGCAAGAAACTGATTGGCATCCTGACAATTTGCAGTTTGAGGAAGCAGGCTTTCGCCCAGGATCATCTGGAGATGATGTTATCGGTTGCCACTATGGCAGCTGCGGTCATTCAACGGGCACAACTGTTCCATAAATTGGAGGAGGAAAAGAGGCGCTTGGAAAGGGCCAATGAGGAGATTAACAAATTAAATACGGATCTGGAAGCGAAGATCAAGGATTTGAAAGAGGCCCAAAATCAGATTATTCAGACAGAGAAATTGGCTGTGGCCGGAAGTCTGGCCGCAGGGATAGCCCATGAGGTGAATAATCCCATCGGGATTATCATCAACAGGATAGAATGCCTCCAATCAGAGGCTCAAGAGAAAGGCGTCTCCGATGATCTGATAAAGGATTTAGGCACCATAGGCAAGTATGCCCACAGGATTTCAAAGATCGTGGAAGACCTCTCCATATTTTCCAGAACCACTTTTTCTGAATCCGATTTTACTAAGGTCGACATCAATGATGTCCTGACGGATGTATTCTTCCTTGTGGAACAAAAAATCAGGGGAAAGAAGATAAGGCTTATAAAAAAACTTTATCCCGAAAGCCTCTTTGTTATGGGAGATTCAGGTAGACTGGAACAGGTCTTCATCAATATTATCGATAATGCCGTTCAAGCAATCGCAGGTAATGGATCGATAACCGTCTCAACCAGAGCAGAAAAAAAATGGATCCAGACCGAGATTTCTGATTCTGGAACGGGCATCCCGGAGGAGCATCTTAATAAGATCTACGATCCTTTCTTTACCACCAAAGAAATAGGCAAAGGAACCGGTTTGGGCCTGCCCATCAGCCAAGCGATTATTGCGGATCACAATGCCTCCCTCGGTGTGGGCAGCCAGATCGACAAGGGCACGACGTTTACCATCACCTTTCCAAAGGCACCTGAATTCAAGAATGAATAGTCATGACTATCCCAAAAGAAAAAATATTGATCATCGATGATGAAGCGGACATGCTGGATAATTGCCGTCGAATCCTGAAACGATCCGGTTACGACTGCTTGCTGTTGCAGGAAAGCGAGAATTTCGCCCAGGTCCTTAAAGAGGAACTCCCGGACCTTATATTGACGGACTTGCGAATGCCCAAAAAGGATGGCATGCGTGTTCTCAAGGAGGCAAAAGCAATCAAACCGGATATCGTTGTGCTCCTGTTTACAGCCTATGGCACCATCAAATCTGCTTTAGAGGCATGTAAATTGGGTGCCTTCGATTACATCCTAAAGCCCTTTTCAGCGGAACAGTTGCGCATTGCCGTTAACAGGGGAATCAAACAAAAGAGGCTTTCGGATGAAAATAAATACCTGCGTTCTCAGCTTAAGGAGGCTTACGGTTTAAATAGGTTCATCGGCAAAAGCGCATCTCTCCAGGAGGTCTTAAAACTCGTAAAAAAGGTATCTAAAACAGAGGCCAATATTTTGATCCAGGGAGATAGCGGAACGGGCAAGGAACTGGTCGCCCGAAGCATTCACACCAACAGTGATCGCTGTCGGCGGCCCTTTGTGCCGGTAGACTGCGCTTCACTGCCTGAAAATTTACTTGAAAGCGAACTCTTTGGCCACGAGAAAGGGGCCTTTACCGATGCCCACGCTACACGTCCCGGGATATTCGAATATGCCAATGGCGGGACCCTGTTTTTAGATGAAATTGGGGAGCTTAGTATTACTCTGCAGTCCAAACTGCTTCGGACATTGCAGGAACGCCAGGTCAGACGTATTGGCGGAAGAAGTCTTCTGAGCGTGGATGTGCGGATCATTTCGGCCACGAATCAGAACTTGCTGGAGGCAATAGAGGAAGGCAAATTTCGGGAAGATCTTTATTATCGCCTGAATGTTATTGTCATACCGTTGCCATCCTTGAAAGAGAGAAAGGACGATATCCCCCTTATTGCGAATCATTATTTAAGATATTTCAGCAAGAGCAGCAAAAATGAGGTAAACGGAATTTCCAAAAAGGCCATGGAACTTCTGGGAAGGTATCATTGGCCGGGCAATGTGCGGGAGCTGCAGAATGTCATGGAGAGGGCCGTCTCCCTTACGGACTCCAAAATTATTGTCCCGGAGGATCTTCCTGAACAGATAAGGCGGGTCAAGGATACAGATGCCTTCATACCTCCGGCCGGGTCAAATTATAAAAAAGCAAAAAAAGATTGGATGGATTGCTTTGAGAAGAGATATCTATCCGCCCTTCTAAAGCGGCACAATGGAAACATATCAAAGGCCGCCCTGGAAGCCCATGTCAACCGCAAAACCATACATCGCCTGCTCAAACGGCACAGGCTTATGGAAGACCAGCCCGAATAGAAATTGGGGCATAAATGTCCCAAATGAGACCACTTTATCTCACCCTTTTTCATCAACCATTTCAAGTTATTATAGGAAACCCCAATAATATGGGACAAAAAGGCCCCAATTTTATCTTCTTCCATCCCGCTACCATTGATCTTTAAATCCCGCCATCTTTTTAGTAACTGTAAGAAATTATTACATTTTGTTTAGATCATGGATGCAATCTAAGCCCGAGAAATTTACCGGCACGGTCATTGCAATTGTATGATCACTCCCAATGTTCCGCCTTCCTTTCGCCGAAATGCATGATCTCCTGCCAGGCAGAGGGGGGGACAGGCAACGCGTGTATGCGCGAAACGGGGGCAACTTACATCAAGGTTTATTTCGATGCCTGAGACAAAGTTTATTTCGATGCCTGAGACAAAATCCATACTGCTTGCCATCTCGGATGAAGGTATGAAGGGGCAGGTGCTCGAAGTATTGAATGGTATAGCGACCTACTCATTAACATGGGTTGGGGACAGCGGAGACTTGCTGCTCAAGATCTTGGATAAAGACATCGATCTGGCCATCATCGATGAGAATCTGGCCGGCATGGCCGGTTCTAAGCTCATTAAAATCATTAAGAAGAGCAGGCCTAGGATCCCTTTGATCATCATATCCTCGGGAAATTCAAAGGAGGAATTGGCCAGGGTATTAGAACAGGGTGTTTTCTACTTTATTATCAAACCCATCAACGGCGAGGAATTAAAAGAGGCGGTTGATAGTGGTCTGAAAATAAACCCGTAAGAAGCTATGACAAAAATCTTTTTGAGCGATATTTTCCCATTTTGGGAGATCAGTGATGTTGAAAGATAATTTTTATCCATTGCGAATGCGAAAAACAAAAATCAGGCCTCAAACACGGTCAAGACTGTCGAAACCATTTTTACTGATCATTTTACTTTTACTAATCATTTTACCGGTATTCTTTTTTTCACTTTTTGGGTTGGCGACCGAATCCGGCTTGACAACCGAACCCGTCCCGCCGGTCGAATTCAGCCAGCCGATCGAATTCAGCCACAAAACCCATATCGAAAAGGGCGAGATTGCGTGCGAATTCTGTCATATCTACGCTCGTCGTTCGATCAATTCCGGCGCCCCTGTCATGGCAAGCTGTTTTGGATGTCATCGGGTGATTGCCGGTTCTGATGAAGACCCGCAGAAAGCCATTGAAAATCAGAATGCCATCAAAAAACTGTTGGAATTCAAACCAAAGGGAGAGTCAATTCCCTGGAAAAAAATTCATGATGTGCCCGATTTTGTTCATTTTTCTCATAAGCGTCACATTCAAACCGGTTTTGACTGCACGGAATGTCACGGGGAGATCGATCAGCACGACGTATTATCCCCACAGACCATGGTTACGGATTTAAGCATGGGCTGGTGTGTGAAATGCCATACCGAGGGTCGACAGACAGTAGACGGAAAAATTGCCGGTCCGGTTCGAAAAACCAGAGGCGGGAAAGTTGTGAAGCAGACCACGGCCCAACAGCCAAACGGGCTTTTACTGGGATCAAGAGATTGCTACATCTGTCATAAATAATGAGGAAAGCATGAAAAGAAACATTAGCCGCAGAAATTTCCTGAAAATGTCGGCGCTGGGCGGAGCAGCGGTGGTTGCTGCCGGGTGCTCCGATCCGATCGAAAAATTGATTCCACTGCAGGTGCCACCCTATGACTATGTGTCCGGCGTTTCCACCCATTTTGCCACCACTTGCGGGGAATGCGCCGCCGCTTGCGGGTTAATCGTAAGAACTCGTGAAGGAAGAGCGATTAAGGCCGAAGGAAATCCCAGGCATCCCGTAAATGAAGGACGAATCTGCCTGCAGGGGCAGTCCGTTCTTCAGGGACTCTACAGCCCTTCAAGGGCGGTCGCTCCGGTCGCTGTCAAAGGAGAGGGCCGGCACGGTATTAGTTGGAAGGAAGGCAAACAACAGCTGGCGGATAAACTGAAAGAGATGAAAGGCAAAGAGGGCGGTATTCTTTATATCGGTCCGCCCAGAAGCGGCAGCTTTCCTGAGATGCTGAACGACTGGCTTGAAGGCATGGGCGGCGGAATGTCTCTGGAATTTGACCTGACGCCGGTAAACAGCTTAAAGACAGCCAACCGCATCGTGTTTGGCAAAGACGAGATTCCCCATTTTGCACTTGATAAAGCCGAGCTGCTGATCAATTTCGGCGCTGATTTTCTGGAGAGCTGGCTGAATCCCATTCAGATGACCAAAAGCTATACCCGAATGCACAGTTATCGAGGGGGAAAAAAAGGCAAGTATATTCATATTGCCCCACACATGTCCTTGACCGGCACCAATGCCGATGAATGGCTCTCCTGTCCGGTGGGTCATGAAACTTCGATCGCTTTGGCGCTCAGTCGTATTCTGCTTAAACGGGCCGGGCATCTCTCTATGGACGAGAAACAACGTCTTCAGGAGTTCCTCAGTCGTTTTTCCAAAGAAAAAATTGAGCAGAAAAGCGGACTGGCCGCCGGTACACTCCTAAAGCTGGCCGATGAGTTTGGGCGAAACGGACGCAGTCTGGCTGTGGCCGGAGGAAATTGTAATGCCGGTACGGATGCCACCCGGCTGCAAATGGCCGTTAACATTCTCAACTATGTGTCAGGCAATATCGGAAATACCGTTGTTTTCGGGGCAGATTACCGCTTGGGCGGCAATCGTATGACGGATCTGGAATCGGCGGTCACAGCCATGAAAGAGGGACAGTACGCGCTGGTGATTATCGAAAATGTCAACCCGGCATTTACGCTTCCCGAAATTTCGGGTTTCAAAGAGGCCTTGAAGGCAGTTCCGTTTGTAGTTTCGCTGTCTACGGAAAACGACGAAACCTCCGAACTTGCCGATTTGCATCTGCCCACGGCTCATTTTTTGGAGAGCTGGGGGGACGCCCGGCCGCGAAACGGTATTTTTGCGTTGCAGCAACCGGTCATGGCGCGGGTGCCGGCATTTGATACTATGGAAGCCGGGGAGTTGATGCTTGAATTGGCCCGGATGGCGGGTGTTGAGGGTTTTGAAGCGCCGAATTACCGCGTTTATATCAAAGCCTACTGGAAAATCCTGCATCAAAAACTCGGCACCTCTCTGCCATTTGCGCAATTCTGGAAACAGTCGCTGCAAAAAGGCGGACACTATGAAAACTTCA
>CAZHAH010000075.1:0-24846 GCA_964530095.1 uncultured Desulfobacteraceae bacterium
ATAATATGGAAACTCTTTCATTATCCGAAGCAAAAATGAGACTAAGTGAACTTATAGAGAAAGTTCAGTCAACCGATGCAGAGGTTATCATCACTAAAAATGGACGACCGGCGGCGGTTTTAGTAAGCCCTGATGAATTCGAAGGCTGGAGGGAAACCATTGCGATAAAATCTGATGTAGATTTGATGGCAGAGATAAAAACGGGTATTTCGGCATTAAAGAAAAAATCAAGCGTATATACATTAGAGGAGCTGTTGGATTAACAAGTGGCATCGAAATACCCCTCTCAAAAAAAACTCAGAGTGCCCCATGAAATCGTCGCTTTAATCAGAGGCTGTCATCCGCGGCTCAAAAGAAAAATCAGGGCAGGGTTAAGGGATATTGTAATCGAACCTGAGGCAGGCAGGTCTCTCAAAGAAGAGCTGGAGGGGTTAAGGAGCTACCGAATCAGTAGATTCAGGATAATCTATCGTATATCCTCAAAACAAATCATTGACATTGTAGCTATTGGACCACGCAAAACTATCTACGAAGAAACCTATAGAATCATTAAAAAAGAAGATCATCATTAATTACTATGGACCGTGCCCAATCGCAAATATTCTCCTCATGAGCTAAAAAGCCCTCTTATTTTTCTAAATGAGAGGACTTTTCCAACTTTGAACGCACTCTTTTTATCATTTCATAAATTGGGGTCAGGTCAGTTTAAATGATACCGTCAATTTCACCATTGCGTTAACGCATAAGACAGGAAGTATTTGACTTTGTTTTTAGGCTCGGATATGGAGCGGTTTTTGTTTTTTTAAAAAGGAGACAGCATGCAAAACTCAGAAGGAATGGCCGGGATCAGGCCCGAAAGATTTAGTTCTGATAGCAAGTTTAAATTCAAATGTCACAAAGACGTCGACTGTTTCACAAAATGCTGCCGGGGCATAAAAATTACCCTGACCCCCTATGATGTGATCCGGCTCAAAAACCGACTCGAACTCTCATCGGAGGAATTCTTGGCAATTTACACCGAGCCCCATCTGCTTGAAAAGACCGATTTGCCGATGATCACGCTAAAAATGATGGATGATGATGAAGAATCATGCCCCTTTGTAAGGGACGACGGGTGCATCGTCTACCAGGACAGACCGACCACTTGCCGGTACTACCCCCTGGGGGTGGCCAGCCTGGTCCACAAGGAGGGGGCGGATGACGAAGGATTCTACTTTTTTGTCAATGAGCCCCATTGCCTCGGGTTTGAAGAAGAAAAAGAGTGGCGCGTCCGAGAATGGCGCAAAGATCAAGGTGTCGATATTCACGATGAGATCAATGAACTCTGGGCCGATCTGGTGGTGCGTAAGCGTTCCTTTCCCCCCAACCTCAAGTTTACAGAACAAGCCAAGCAGATGTTTTTTTTGGTGAGCTACAACATCGACAAATTTAGAGCGTTTGTTTTTGAAAGCAGCTTTTTAGATCGCTATGAGGTTGATAAGGAAACGCTTGACAAAATAAAAGGCGATGAAATCGCACTTTTAAAATTCGGCATGAAGTGGCTGCGCGATGTTCTTTATAAGGAAGGGATATTTCAGCTCAAGCCGGATGCCGCCCAAAAGCGCAAAACGCAGGAATAAATAATTTATTCACCGCAGAGACGCAGAGGACACAAAAGAAATAAGAAGAAATCCTCTGCGAACTCTGTGTCTCGAATGAGCGAGCCAACTTCGCCATAGTAGCCTATGGCTACGACGGCTGAAAGCGGGTGGGCGGTGATACAAAGCCTAGTAGCTCTCGTAACTCAATCCTTCCCAGTATTGGGGGTTGTTCAGGCGATCTTCGATATTGATCCCAAAGAAATCCTCGATCGGTTTAAAAACAGCCGGATTTTTGGCCTGAACGGCTCGGGCTGCCGCAAGCACTTTTTGAACGCCGTTGAGGGTCATTTTCCCCAAAGGCGGGCGGCACGCGCCGGATGGCATGCCCAGAATCTGCATCAGGGTCTTGAGGGCCAGCGGGTTGCGGGCACGGCAATCGACTTCGCCGTAAGGAGTTTGCTCTTTGGTTTTAACCGTGACCAGATTAAATAGGGGCTCTATGTCGGCCAAAAGCGTTTCCGCCTCGGCTTGGTCGCCGCGGCTCAGGAGTTGAACCATTTGCGTCACGGCTTTGGGCGCGACATTTGACGCCACGGAAATAACGCCGGCCGCTTTGATCTGCGGGTCCACCATCATCTGAAAGGTCATCCCGTCGTCCCCTGACAAAATAGTGTATTCGCTACCGCAACATTCACGCGTGCGTTTCATGTTGTCAAGGTTGGCGGTGGCTTCTTTGACCGTGGCCACATTTGTGTATTCTTTGTAAAGGAGGGCCAGATCTTCGGGTAACAGTTGACAACCGGTTCGCCCCGGAATGACATAGGGTATGATTTCGACTTCCGGATAGGCGGCGGCAACCGGTGCCACGTATTCCCTGCGAATTTCAAGCGAACTCGGTCCGTTGTAATAGGGGTCGACCAATAACAGCGCATCAACGCCGTCCTTTACCGCATGTTCGGAAGCGTCCATTGTTTCCTGGGTATTGTTGCTGCCGGTCCCGGCAATGCTGAGACACTTGTTTTTGGCTTTCTGAACCACGAATTCGCTGACCTTGTTATGTTCGTCCCAATTCAAGGTTGGGCTTTCACCGGTGGTTCCCGCGGCCAAAATGCCGGTGATACCATTTTCAATCTGAAAATCGATTAATTTGGCAAGACCATCGTAATCGAGCGCGCCATTTATAAACGGTGTCGCAAGTGCCGTATAACATCCTGAGATCATTTTATCCCCCTTTGTAGGCGTTCAAAGGTTCAGAGTTCACCGTTCAGGGTTGGTCGCTTGGCATTCTCCGCATTCGCGCACTAACCTAAAGCCCTGAACCTCCGAACCCGTGAACAGTTACAAATTATCATTGAAAAAACGGTAGGAAAATTAATATATTATGTCAAGTAAAAATGGGTTTTTACTTGACATCGCACAAATGACATAATAATCGCAAACACTTTTAATTTACCGAAAATTATCACATACGAGTTTTTTTCATCAAATAAACGAAATAAAAGTCTGGAGAGTGATAACATGACAACGATTAAGAACGTTGAAGAATGGATTGGGTTGCAGCGCCAGGCGGTTGCCGCCAATCCCGATTGCGGAACATCGCATTACAATCTTGCGGTCGGTCTTTTAGGCCAGAAAAAATACGAGGAGGCCGAAAAAGAGCTTTTGGCGGCTGTGGATTGCAGCCCCAATCTGGCCGAAGCATATGTGCAGCTGGGAGGTATATGTCTCAACCGGGGAGACCTGGACGGTTGTCTAAATTACAACAAACAGGCCATTCATTCGCGGGCCGGATTTGCCGAAGGCCACGGGAATATCGGTTTTGTGCATATGCAAAAAGGGAATATCGATGAAGCGATTCCCGCTCTTGAAAAGGCCGTCAAATGGAATCCCAAATTCATACAGGCGCTAACGACCCTGGCCAATGCTTACCTGATGAAAGGCATGATCGACGACTGCCTTGAGACCAATCTAAAGGTTCTTGAAATAGAACCGAATTTTGCGGTTGCCCATAATAACCTCGCCATCGCATACCTTGAAAAAGAGTTGTTTGATTCGGCCGTCAAACATTGCGACAAAGCCGTTGAACTCGGGTATGACGTCGCACCTGAAATACGCCAGGAAATTGAAAAGCACCGTAACGCATAAGCGCCCATTGCCTCCAATCCGCTATTTTCTGTCCACCGATGCTGACCCCGTGTCAAAAGATCAAAATTGCTGGAGCGCCGAACTCCCGATTAAGCGCCCGTCATCCAATCAAAAAGCAGATTTCGCGTTAAGCTACGGCAGCTATTTTGATAGTGTGCGCACCTTTCTGGAAAAGGACCAATTTAGCGCCATTCGGGTTGCATTTCACGAATCGCTTCAAAAAGACCTCATCCCGGCGGACGTTGAAAAGATCGATATTTTTCTCGCCAAGCATGGTGAGCTTTATCATCCCGCCCGGATCGAAACGGTTGTATGCGGACAAAAGAGATTCTTTGTCCTGAATGTTGCCCTGACGCAGAACGGCAGGGACTGTATCCAACGCGAATTCTATCATTTAAAGCGTTTGCAAGCCGAATTTCAGGAATCCTTCCTCCCCAAAGTTTACCGGCTGGGCGAAGTGGTTACTGAAAACAAGTGTCCTATGCGCATGTTTTTGGGTGAATGGTTTGAGGGCTACAGCGAATTTCATCTTTCCAAAGACCCGGCCGATGGAAAAAGGAAGATCCTTGTGTGGGATGTCAATCGCGGAAATTATTACTTGTCCCAAAAGGCAACCCAGGATCTTTATCGCCGGGCGGCTTTCATTCTGACACGCTATTACAACGTTGAAACCTTTGAGCAAATTTATCCCTGGCACCATGCCGCCGGCGACTTTGTCCTCAAGTGTGACAATCAAAAAATTGACCTTAAGCTCATAACGGTTCGAAACTATGCGCCGCTCTTTGAAGACCAAAAGGGGTTTGAAGCGGATGCTGAAGACAGGGCGAATATTCTTTTAAACGGCATACTGGTTTTTTTTCTAAATATGATGATGCGGATGCGTCTGGATCGATTAGACGGTGTGGGGGAAATGGTGTGGGCCGGGGAACCTGCCGTGAGGGGAGCCGTGGAGGGATTTTTTCAAGGTTTGGGAACCCGGCCTTCGATCCCGGACTTCCATGGGCCGATTAACGAAATTTTTCAGATGTATCTCTTAAAATTCTCGGTTTTGGAATTCACCGAGTTATGTTCGGCAATCGTCCAAAAGGGATATCATCCCCGGGCTCCGGAATCTTCGATGATAATGGCAAATCTTGCCTCTCACGTGGCATGTCTGCACGACACCTTAAGCCGGTTTTAAAACGTTTACAGGTTCAGGGTTCAGATGAAGAAAATGAATCCTGAACGGTGCACGCTGAACCTTTGGACGGTTACATTGTGCCACAGCCTCTGCACAACATCAAGGTGGATGGGTTGACAACAATATTTAATAAATTCACGGTTGTTTGAGACGATGCTTTTTTATTGACAAGCCATTATTTACATTTTATACGTTTGCCTTTGAACTTTCCTGAAAAACACAGACAAAATAGATACAGCCTATAAATATCCTATCGAGAGGAGGTGACATCTGCTTTCCTAATACTGAAGGAAACGGTATATTAATTAAGGATTGTCAAAATCTAATAAGAATGGAGGTATAACGATGGCAAAACATGAAACCCCTTTGTTGGATCAACTCGAAACCGGTCCCTGGCCGAGTTTCGTGACCGACATTAAGCGGGAAGCCGAATCAAGGGCGAAAAACGAAAACAACATCGAATATCAGATTCCGCAAGATGTCTGCGAAGATCTGCTGGGCGTGCTCGAGCTTTCTTTCAAGCACGGCCGAACCCATTGGAAACACGGCGGCATCGTAGGTGTATTCGGTTATGGCGGTGGCGTCATCGGGCGCTACTGTGATCAACCGGAAATGTTTTCGGGAGTGGCCCATTTCCATACGATGCGCGTCAATCAGCCCGGCGGCAAATTCTACACTACCGAATACTTAAAACAGCTGTGTGACCTGTGGGAATTCCGGGGAAGCGGCATCACGAACATGCATGGTTCCACCGGTGACATTATATTTCTGGGCACCACAACGCCCCAGTTGGAAGAGATTTTTTATGAAATGACGCATAACCTCAATCAGGACCTGGGCGGTTCCGGATCAAACCTCAGGACCCCGTCCGACTGTATCGGCCAGGCGCGCTGTGAATACGCCTGCTACGACACCCAGGCGCTATGTTATCATTTGACCCAGGAATACCAGGACGAACTCCATCGCCCGGCATTTCCCTATAAGTTTAAATTCAAATTTGACGGATGTCCCAACTGCTGCGTGGCTTCGATTGCCCGGGCCGACATGTCCTATATCGGCACCTGGCGCGATGACATCAAAATCGACCCGGAAGCGGTGGCGGCGTATATCGGCGGTGAGTTTCCGCCCAATGGCGGCTCCCATGCCGGTCGTGACTGGGGTGCTTTCGACATTCAGAAAGAAGTCATCGATCTTTGCCCCACCGAATGTATGTGGATGGACGACGGTAAGCTGAACATCGACAACAAAGAGTGCAACCGCTGCATGCATTGTATCAATGTCATGCCCCGTGCGTTGAGAATCGGTGATGACAGGGGCCTTTCCATCCTGGTGGGTGCCAAAGCCCCGATTCTGGATGGCGCGCAGATGAGCACCATGCTGGTTCCGTTTGTCAAGGTTGAAGAACCTTATGATGAAATCAAGGAGGTTATCGAGGCCATCTGGGATTGGTGGATGGAAGAAGGCAAGAACCGTGAACGCCTGGGCGAGTTGATGAAACGCCAAGGCTTCCAGAAGCTCCTTGAGATGACCGGGATCAAGCCGGATCCGCGCATGGTGGCCGAGCCGCGCTCCAACCCCTATATCTTCTGGAAAGCAGACGAGGTTGAGGGCGGCTTTGAACGCGATGTGAATGAATTTAGAAAATACCATCAGAGATAAGGGGGAATGACAATGGCATTTATATCTTCAGGTTACAATACTGACAAACCGATGGAAGACCGCATATCTGACATCGGTCCGCGAAAATATGATGATTTTTATCCACCCGTAATTGCCAATAACAAGGGCAAATGGCTGTATCATGAGATTCTGGAACCCGGTGTCTTGGTCCATGTGGCTGAATCGGGTGATAAAGTCTGGACCGTCAGAGCCGGCGGGTGCCGCCTCATGAGTGTCTCGCATATTCGCGAAATCTGTGAAATTGCGGACACGCATTGCGACGGACATCTTCGTTTCACTACCCGCAACAACATTGAATTCATGGTAGACAGCGAAGATAAGGTACAACCCTTGAAGGAAGATCTGTTGAGCCGCAAGCAGCCCGGTGGATGCTACAAGTTTCCGGTGGGCGGAACCGGCGCCGGTATCACCAACATCGTTCATACCCAGGGTTGGATTCACTGCCATACCCCGGCTACGGATGCATCCGGACCGGTGAAGGCCACCATGGATGTACTATTTGATGACTTTGTCGGCATGCGCCTGCCGGCCCACCTGCGGGTATCGCTAGCCTGCTGTTTGAACATGTGCGGTGCTGTGCATTGCTCCGATATTGCGATCCTGGGCTATCACCGCAAACCGCCCATGCTGGATCATGAATATCTGGACAAGATGTGCGAGGTCCCCTTGGCCATCGCGGCCTGTCCCACGGCGGCCATCAGACCCGCCAAAGTCGAGCTCCCCAGTGGCGAAAAGGTCAACAGTGTCGCCCTCAAAGAGGAGCGCTGTATGTTCTGCGGCAACTGTTATACCATGTGCCCGTCCATGCCCTTGGCCGATGATGTGGGTGACGGCATTGTTATCATGGCGGGCGGCAAGGTGTCCAACCGGATTTCAGCGCCCAAGTTCTCCAAGGTGGTTGTGGCGTTTCTGCCCAACGAAGCGCCGCGTTGGCCCCAAACCACTGACTGCATCAAGAAAATCGTCGAGGCCTATGCCCAAGATGCACGCAAATATGAACGTTTGGGTGAATGGGCCGAACGGATCGGCTGGGAAAGATTCTTTGAGAAATGCGAACTTGAGTTTACGCATCACCTAATTGATGATTTCCGTGATCCGGCTTACTTTACCTGGCGTCAGACAACCCAGTTCAAATTCTAGATCTGGGAATTTAAAAGACAGCAGGGGACTCAAAAGTCCCCTGCTGCTTCTTGAAAGAGGTATCGAATGGAATACGAAGAGGCAAAGACGAAAATCGTTGAAGGTCTAACCAAAAAGTCAAAGAAGAAGAGTAAGTTTTACTTTAATGACCTGGCTAAAATTTTGGAAATGAAACCGAGGATAGCCAAAAAGCTGATCAACCAGATGGTTCAAGAAGAGGTGCTTGAATACTGGTCCAGCGGGAGCACTTCTCTCTACGGGCTCAAGGGTGCAGGCAAACAGGCGGCGGCCGAACACGAAGACTAAAAAGCCATTTTTTCACCGATAGCACCCATCAACCTTTTTTCCGAATCCGATGCAGCAGAAAAAGAAAAGATTTCCCCGGCTGATGATTTCAGCCCTGCGCGGTGGATCCGGAAAAACCATCCTTTCCGTGGGTATTATTGCCGCCTGGAATAAACAGGTAAAAAAGGTAATACCCTTCAAAAAAGGCCCCGATTATATCGATGCAGGCTGGCTTGCCTTGGCGGCAGGCCGGCCTTGTTATAATTTGGACACCTTCCTTATCGAAAAAGAAATCGTTCGGCAGTCGTTTTACACCCATGCGGCCGTTGGGAATGTTGCCGTCATTGAAGGCAACCGCGGCCTTTATGACGGTATCGACAAAGAGGGAAGCACGAGTACGGCAGAGCTGGCCAAAGTTTTAAAGGCCCCGGTTATCTTATGTGTGGATTGCACCAAAACGACCCGCACCATGGCGGCTGTGATTTGCGGCTGCATCCAATTTGATCCGGAAGTACAAATAAAAGGGGTTGTCTTAAACCGTGTTGCCGGAAAGCGGCATGAAAACATCCTTCGCCAGAGCATCGAGCACCATTGCGGTATTCCGGTGGTGGGGGCCATACCCAAGCTGCGGAAACAACGATTTCCCGAAAGACACATGGGCCTGGTACCGACCCCGGAACATGGATTATCGGCGGAAGCGGTTTCGGACGCAGAGACCATCGTAAAAAAGTATGTCGATCTTGAAACATTAAACAAAATAGCCGTTAAGGCGCCCCCTGTTACCGCTCTTCGCAAAGGACCTTCAAAACAGACCACATCAGATAGCCTACCCCAAATTCAAGAAGGCAAAGCAGGGATAAGATCGACCCCTAAAATCGGCATCATTCGCGATTCGGCCTTTCAGTTCTACTACCCGGATAATATCGAAGCCCTCATTACAGAAGGAGCTGAAGTCGTTTTTATAAGCCCCTTTGAGCACGATTCAATACCGCTGCTGGATGCGCTTTATATCGGTGGCGGTTTTCCGGAAACACATGTAAAGGCGCTCTCCGACAATCGGAAATTCCGCCGGCAATTAAAATCGCTGGCTGAAGAGGGTCTCCCCATCTACGCCGAATGCGGGGGCTTGATGTATCTGGGCGAAGCGTTGGTCATGGATAATGTGTCATATCCGATGGCGGGGGTTTTGCCGCTTGTTTTCGGTTTTTCCGGAAGACCCCAGGGCCACGGCTATACCATTGTTAAGGTGACCGGGCCAAATTCGTATTATGCGGTCGGTACGGAAATCCGGGGGCATGAATTTCACTATTCACGCATTTTGACGTGGAAGGGCGATGAGCAGGATTTGGTGTTTGATATGCAGAGGGGAAACGGAATCATAAGCAAGAAAGACGGCGTGTGCTACAAAAATGTCCTGGCAACCTATACCCATATTCATGCTCGGGGCACCCCGGCCTGGGCCGTCGCCATGGTTCGCAACGCCCTAAAATATCGTCAAACAAAAAAAACAGGGCCTTTGGCATAAATACAAGGCCCTATTTAAGATGCTAGAAATCGGTTATTTTTTCTTTTTCTTCTTTTTCCCCTTCTTAGGATGACATTTGGCACAGGTTATGGGTGCATTTTTCTTTTTGGTTTTCTTCTTGTATTTCTTGTGGCAATCCTTGCAATTGTAATGAAAAGCTTCACCCTGGTATTCTAACTTTTTAGATTTCTGCTCCTTTTTAGAAAGCTTTTTGGCCCGCATGGCTTTCTTTTCTTTGCCGGGCATCTCACCAAGTTTCTTGTGACACTCGATGCATCTCTGGACATCATCACCGGCTTTTAGATCGGAAAGCGGCTTGTTGTCTTTGTCGTGATGGCATTCGCCGCACCCTTTTTTATAGAATTCCGGGTAGGCTTTGGCATAATCCTCCTGATGTTTTTTGTGGGTAAAGATGACGATGCCCTTTTTATGCTTTTTATAGGCCGGGTCTTCCAACCTGATCTCATCCGGCACTTCTTTAGCGGCATAGATACCACCGGCAATAAAAAGGATTGCCCCCACCGTCATTGCCACGGTTATCAAAACCTTTTTATTCATAAACCTCCTTCACCCCCTTTCTGTATGTCAGATTTGATTTGTAAGAAAACTGGAAAGCGCCAATTGACTATCAATTTCAATTAGATCTGTCAATGGGAATCAGCCGTCGCCCTTACCGATTCCATCCGACTCACCGTTATCCTGTGCAGAGGATGATTTTTTTTGAAAAATACGAGCGCCAAGAATACTGATTTCATAAAGGAGCATTAAGGGTCCGGCCATCATGACCTGGGTGACCACATCCGGAGGGGTCAGAATGGCCGCACCAACAAAAAAAAGAAGCAGAGCATATTTACGGTTTTTTCTTAAAAAATCGACCGACACCAAACCCAGTTTGGCTAAAAACGTAATCACCAGGGGCATCTCAAAAACAAGTCCAAAGGCAAGTAACAACTTGGCCGAAAAACTAAGATATTCTTTCATGGAGGGGAGCGGTTGAATCGTTTCGCTGGCAAAACCCAAAAAGAATTTAAATCCCCAGGGGAATACGATAAAATAACCGAAAAGCGCCCCCCCAATAAAGAAAAATGAAGAGAGGATAACGATGGGCATGAGGAGTCTGCGTTCCTTATCATAAAGGCCCGGTGCGACAAACAGCCAAAACTGGTAAAGGATTATCGGGGCCGACAACATCAAACCGGATAATAAAGCGACTTTCAGATAGGTGAAAAAAGCTTCGGGAAGACCGGTGAAAATTAATTTTCCGCCGGGGGGCATAACGCTGATCAGCGGTAGCGTTAGAATTTCAAAAAGATATTCCTTAAAAGCGTATGAAAGGACAAAACCGATTCCGACCGCAATAAAGCATGAAATGAGACGTTTGCGAAGTTCGTCCAGATGCCCGGTAAAAGGGAGTTTTTCATCTTCAGCCATTCGTGACAGACCTTTACGATTTTTTGGATTCTTCCCGGTCTAATTCCGGTCCATCAATTTCATCATCGGTTGATGAAGCCGATTCCAAGTCGTCAGGCCGGCCTTCATCAGATGATGCAGGTTCCGATTCCGATTCATCAGGCTCGCCCTCATTCAATTCAGATTCCGGCTTCGATTCATCAAGCTTGCCTTCATCAGATGATGCCGATTCCGAATCCAATGGACTGGTCACATCGACCGACTCCCTTAGCTCCGTATCCATGTCATCAAAGGTCTTCTTCACGTCCTTGAAGTCTGTATCGACCTCAATCGATTCTTTAAAGTCGGAGGTCGCCTTTTTAAATTCGCGCATCGCCCGTCCAAGTGACTTGGCGAGATCCGGCAGTTTTTTAGGGCCAAGCACTATCAATGCGATGGCCAGGATCAAGATCATTTCAGGCATGCCGATACCAAACATAGAAGGCTCCTCTTAAAGAAATCAAATTGAGACCTTTGCATAACGCCCCCTTGTGCCCAATTCCTGCGTCAGACTCAAATTTTAATCCTCAAAATACTCAATGTATTCCTGCGGTTAAAATTATCCTCTTCCTTGAACTTGAACAAAATTGGACGTTTTTCAAAGGTCTCAAGTTGTGGCTTAAACTGAGTGTTTCAAATTTTTTAAATGGCTAATTCCATAATTTTTATAAGGAATTGAATCAATTTGAATTTCAAAAATTTGAAACGTTCGAATTAGGTCGTACTTATTTGGCACTGAAGTGTCAAGGAAAAAGGGTGGCGAAGCTGCCAGGATAAGTCAAGGGTTGCCGGTTCGCTTTTAGCGCGCGTTGCACCGACAACCCAAGATAAATCTATTTTCGGGGGAAAAATTCTATCCGGCAAGCTTGGATGCGATTTGGGCCACATGTCTCCCTTGAAACCTGGCTGCGGCGAGTTCATTATCACTCGGCATCCGCTCCCCTTCTCCCCCGGCGATGGTCGATGCACCGTACGGCGATCCCCCGGTGATTTCATCGATACGCATCTGTCCCTGAAAAGCATAGGGGAGACCCACCACCACCATGCCGTGATGCAGAAGCGTAATATGAAAACTGAGGATGGTCGATTCCTGTCCCCCGTGCTGGGTGGCCGAACTGGCAAAGACACTCCCGACTTTACCTACCAAGGAACCGTTGGCCCAGAGCTGTCCTGTGGCATCAAGAAACTGGCGCATCTGGCCGCACATATTCCCGAAACGGGTCGGGGTGCCAAAAATAATCGCATCAGCCGATGCTAGCTCATCCACCGTGCAAACCGGGATATGTGAAAAAGCCTTCTGGGCTTCTGTTGCGCCCATTTTGGAAAGGGCATCGTCAGGAAGTGTTTCCGGAACGCGTCGCAACGCCACCTCGGCACCCGCGACGGCTTTGGCCCCTTCGGCGATGGCTTCGGCCATATGGTAAATATGTCCATACATGGAATAAAATACGATTAATACTTTCATGATAACCTCCTAAGTTTCACCCCAATTGGGCGAAAAAAAGCTCAACTGGGGGGTTATTGGTTAAATGTTAATGGGTTATTAGTAAGTCGCGAATTCAATTAAAGATGGCTAAGTAAAAAGGTTCATATACAAGGCGTAGTGTTTTTTCAGGAACGAGGCCATACATGTAGTATGCCGAGTGTCTGAAAAAATATTACAACGCAGTAGATGGGATTTTTTACGACGCCATCAAGGATATAAAGGATAATAATACCCTTAGAAGGCTTTGCAAGGGAGAGACGTGCGGGAAAGACGGCTGAAGAAAGCCATACTACATCGCAACAATGCGCTGTTTTATAAGACCGAACATGATGCGCACGTCGGGGATCTGTTTATGATCTTCTGGGAAAAGTTTCAGCCAAATTTTTCAAGCCGATCACATTGAAAGAGATGGTTGAGTTAAGGATCGAAGCGGATTACTATATGGCATATAAAAATTCTGGTCCGCTTGCTTTATATTGACCATAACCTTAACGCAGGATTATTAAAAGGAGGCCAAACGATGAAACTTTTAAAAACACTCTGGGCAACATTAAACGCCTTATTATTGCTCTTTGCGATCCTTTTTTCCTGGAACTATGCCCTGGCCCAGCCGGACGGACGCGGCGGCTGGAACATGGGTCCCGGCATGATGGGCAACTGGGGTATGGGCTGGTTTGGAGGTATTTTCATGATGATATTCTGGATTCTTATTATGGTAGGACTGGTTTTTCTCATCAAATGGCTGATCCAGTCCACCAGCGGTGCAAAATCAGAGGCCGGGGGCAAAGCCCTTGATATCCTGAAAGAGCGCTATGCCCGTGGTGAGATTGACCGGACCGAATTCGAGGCCATGAAAAAAGACCTGGCCCGATAAACGACAATCCCGTTGACGATTGATTGGTTATGGTTCGGTTGTTCATCCAGCGTAGCCGTTAGTCATCTATAACACAAACGAAAGGAAAGGAATAGATAATGAAAAAATACAAAAAAATAAATGCTGAAGACCTTCATTATTTGGAGGCTAGTGATATGCATCCGGCGAATACATATTTTCATTTTTCGTTTGCCAACTATTCTGATCCTAAAAATATGAATTTTGGAGTTTTAAGAGTAATAAATGATGATAATGTAAAGCCTAATAGCGGTTTTGGTACGCATCCTCACCGTGATATGGAAATTTTCAGTTATATAGTTGCCGGGAAACTTACACATCGTGACAGTGCGGGTAACCATGAAGTTCTTAGTCGTGGACATGTACAGTGTATTTCAGCTGGGACGGGCGTGACGCATTCTGAGCTTAATGAGCAGAATGATTGGTGCCGTTTTCTTCAAATATGGATTTTACCAGAGGCAAAAAATCTACCTGTTAGATATGATCTCCATAAATTTTCTTTCGAAGACAGAAACAATAAATTATTACAAATTATATCCGGTTCAAAAAACAAAGACCTTGCCCCGCTTTATATTTGTCAAGATATAAATGTCTATATATCTGAATTAGCAGTAAAAGATAAGAGTATAGGCTTCATTCTAAACGAAGGTCGCCAGGCACATATATCTTTTGCTTTGAAGGAAGCATAAATATTAATCAATATCCCTCTTTAAAAGAGCGTGATTCATTGAAGATATACGGCCAAGCTAATATGGAGTTTACACTTACCTCCGATAAAGCGCACTTCATCATTATTGAGATGCAGCAAGAAAAATCAGATTAATTAAACGTCTCGGAAATTCTACAAGATGCTGAAATTATATGTATTAATAACTACTATATTTGCATCTTAATATGGAATAGTGGAATGGTGGGCACGCAGTGAAGCTTTAGCGCTATAATGGAATGATGTAAATTCGTCCTCTACCGAATGGATTAGATCCGAATTTCTCATTTATCTTATGGTTTGTCAACTTGATTTTCCCAATAACTCATTCCGTCAATTCCCAAAAACCCATCATTCCAGGTTTCCAATCTTCCATCATTCCAATTGTGAGCGAAGCGAACCAGTTCGGCTACTTGAATAAATGGCTAACAGAATAACCTATGGAAACATACTGAGTATCAGCATGATGCCACTTGACATTGTGTAAAAGTCACACTATCTTACGTGTAACTTTTACACTAACCACTAAAAATGGCTTCAAAACAACACTGCTATAACTACCCTCACCCGGCTGTTACCACCGATGTGGCGGTTTTCACCCTGCAAAACAAATCGCTGCAGCTACTTCTGATCAAGCGGGCCCAAAACCCATTTAAAGGGCGCTGGGCCCTACCGGGTGGTTTTCTGGAGATTGCTGAAAATCTGGAGCAGTGCGCCAAACGAGAGTTGGCCGAAGAAACCGGCCTCAGCGGCCTCTACCTGGAACAGTTGTACACCTTTGGAAAGCCCGATCGTGATCCCAGAGAACGGATCATCAGTGTTACTTACTATGCCCTGGCCCCTGCGGACAGACTCGTTCCAAAAGCTGCCAGCGATGCTGAAGAAGCCCACTGGTTTCCACTGGATGCGCTACCGCAACTCGCTTTTGATCATGAGGAGATCATAGCACTAGCGCTCGATCGACTGGCCGCCAAGTCAACCTACTCCACCATAGCGCTCCAACTCATGCCCGAAACCTTCACTTTGAGCGAGCTGCAATCGGTGTATGAGGTTCTGCGGAAAGAGAAGCTGGATAAGCGCAATTTCCGGAAATGGTTCTTGGGCCTCAACCAAATTGAAGAGACCGGTGAAAAACGTCGCAACGGCAATCATCGACCTGCAAAAATTTATCGTGCAAAAAACCCCGATCGTGTGGATGTCATCCGCTGATCTGTCGGTTACGGGAGAAAATGTATATGCGCAAAAATACCCCAGCGGTTGCCATGAAAGCACCCAGCCTTGTTGTCCCTGCACACCCTGAGTGGCCAATACTCTCAAAAAAGGAGAAGCATGCGCTGAAGCAGAAAATCGAGGCATTGCTCAAGCAGCAGGATGCCAAGCTGGTGGCCCACTATTACACCGATGGGGATTTGCAGGAGTTGGCGGAAGAGACCGGTGGTTGCGTCTCCGACTCCCTGGAGATGGCCCGGTACGGCACGCAGCAGAAAGAGCAGACACTGGTGGTCTGTGGCGTCCGTTTTATGGGGGAGACGGCAAAAATCCTTAACCCGGAAAAACGAATCCTGATGCCCGATCTGAATGCCACTTGCTCACTGGACGAAGGCTGCCCCGCCGATGAGTTCGAACAATTCTGTGACCGGCACCCGAACCATACCGTGGTGGTTTACGCTAATACCAGTGCGCGAGTTAAGGCCCGTTCAGACTGGGTCGTCACCTCCGGTATCGCGCTTCCCATTATCCGACACCTGTCCGAAAAGGGAGAACAAATCCTGTGGGCCCCGGACAAGCACCTGGGACGCTATGTGCAAAAAGAGACCGGAGCAGCCATGCTGTTCTGGAACGGCTCGTGCGTGGTACACGAAGAGTTCAAATCAGTTGCCTTAGAGCGGGTTCGCCGCATGCATCCTGAAGCAGCCGTTCTGGTACACCCGGAGTCACCCGAGGCGGTGATTGAGCAAGCCGATGTAGTGGGCTCCACCACCGCATTGATCAACGCCGTAACCGGTATGCACAATAGATCATTCATTATCGCTACCGATAGTGGAATATTTTATAAAATGAAACAGTTAGCGCCCAACAAAAAGTTGATTGAAGCACCCACGGCAGGCGAAGGAGCCACCTGTGAAAGCTGTGCCCGCTGTCCCTGGATGGGCATGAATGCACTTCAGAATCTGGCCGAGGTCCTGGAAAAAGGAAACAACGAGATTTTCATTGACCCGGAGGTGAGCAAAAACGCCGTTAAACCCATTCAACGCATGTTGGAATTTTCAGCGCAGTACAGCAAGAAGCGCTGAATAAAAGGCGCCACCCAGCTTTGCCCTCACCCGGTTCCCGATTAAACGCCTCGTGTTCTTTCTGCATCGATTCGAGCACAATACCGATCATCCTTATCCTAATCGAACCTTAAAAGCCTGTATATTCACTATATTGGAAAATTTTCTGGAAAATTTGTAATAATATCCTTGACCTGTACCAAGGTACAGGACTTATCTTATTTGCTGGAGGTCAAAATATCGGATGTGGAGCTGAAAATTTCCGAGTTGAACCAAATTCGCGACGGCCTTTACCGTCTATCTCAAAAATGCACAGGAAAAGGGCCTATTGGCAAATGCCCGATATTAGTAGAGCTTTATCAATAAATATTTAAGGAGGTATTCACATGAGTGCAAAACGTAAAATCGAAATATTCAGTGCAGGATGCCCGGTTTGCCAGGAGGCGATCGGCAGCATAAAGGATAATGCCTGCCCATCTTGTGAGGTGAACATTCTGGATATGAATGATCCTGCGGTGTCAAGTCGGGCAAATAGTCTTGGCATCAAATCGGTACCAGCAATTGTAATCGATGGCAAACTTGCCGACTGCTGTGCAGGAGGCGGTCCTGATATCGAGGCGCTCAAGGCGGCCGGACTTGGTGTACCATTTCGTAGCCCTGCCAATGTTTGATGGCGTCGTAAAAAGTCTGTTCTCCGGTCATTGCGAGGAGTGAAACGACGCGGCAATCTCATGATTTCAGACGCTTATAAACTACGAGATTGCTTCGCTGTGCTCGCAATGACAGCATTGGCGACTTTTTACGGTTTCATCATGTTTAACGATCGGGATAATTGGGAAAATTTGAATGGATAAGACGTCATCTCAAATTTCAAAAAAGGGCATGTTTGCTGCGCTGGCCGGGACGGTACTGGTTGCATTATGCTGTTTTACACCGATTCTTTTAGTTTTGCTTGGCGCCATTGGGTTAAGTGCCTTTACGCCATACCTTGATGTGGTGTTGTTACCGGCCTTGGTCATCATGATCGTACTGACCATCGTATCCTATCTGCGATGGCGCAAGGCAGCCGAAAGACAATCGTAGGCAAATGCGCTGAGAGCCAGTTAGAGATTGCCCTTTTATTGGTCACGCAATCGATTGAAGATCAAGTTTTGATTGATGCCGTCTCAAGAGCAGGCCCCTACAAAGGGAAAGTGATTGAAAGAAGATCCCCCAATTGACCTTAATGCTAACAAAAAGCGGTCCCCGAAAGGAAAATAATTGCTATGTCAGAAAAACTGTATGATAAATTGCGCCGATTGAGTCCGAAAGTAACCGGCGGGCTTATAAGAATGCGTTCAGAGACCTTCAAGGATTCAGCGGTTCCCGCTAAATATAAGATACTATCAGCTTTAGCCATCGTCGTTGCCACTAAATGTGAGCCATGCATTATAGGATATACCAAAATGGCTTATGAGGCTGGAACCACAGAGGCTGAGCTTGTCGAATTTTTAAATGTGGCGGTTACGGAGTCTGGTTGCCCGGGTGAGCAATGGGCCCTGATCGCATTAAAAACCTATGGTGATTTAGACACTGGCAGAAAGATAGATGCTGATATCTGTTGCCACGATGAGAGCACAAATTGAAAGGCATAGACATTGTGAAAGATTTTATTTGCTACGGTTTAAAAGCGGCTTCCAAATTTCACCATGGCAGTGTGGCGAGCCACTGCCATGCTGGAGCGACGAGGATCGGCAGCTTCGCGTTGGATAGTAATCGAAATCCGCTTGATTGGGAGACAAGCTGAACGGCCGGAATCTCCAGCGCCGTCTGATACTTCAACAGGGATTGCGAAGGTCGGGTGTCGGTTAGTTTGGTTTCTATCAGGATCAACGGTTCGTTTTCATCGGCAATCAGAAAATCGACCTCCTGTTGTTCTTTGTTTTTAATGAAATGCAATCTAAATCTTCCCCAACCGATATCATTCCACACCGTTACAGCCCGGTACAGCTCCAGGGCCACCATATTTTCAAATCGAGCCGCAGGTTCCTTTATACGGGGTGTATCCCACAGACTTTAGAAGGAATCAAATGGTAAAGGGTCTCCAGGTCGCCGATCGCTTTAATGTCGGTCAGATCGCGGATATCTTCGCGAATTAGCAGTTGGGCATAAATAGCGGACCAGCGTCGATAGGTGGGCGCACGTTGTGCTAAAAAAGGTTCCGGAAATCCGCTGAATGTCTCCAGTGCGCGCCATGTATCTTGCGGTTCACGGCTGCTTTGCGTTAAAACTTCCAGCGGGTTTTGTTTGAAGTCATCCATTTGCCGGCCAACTCCACAGATCTCCGCCAGTGTAAACGGCCAAAGGTGAAACAGAAAGTAACGTCCGGCTAGTGAGTCGCCACCTTTCTGATAAATATCCAGGCGGCCACTGCCGGTTACACAAAATAAAAAATCTTCCTGAAACCGATCATAGGCACCTTTTAAATAGTTTTTCCAATCTTTATATTTATGAATTTCGTCAAGGATCACCATTGGTTTAGAATTATCGCGGCGCTCGATTTCCTGGAAGAAAAAAGGGTCTTGGATTAAGCGGGTCCGGTCTTGCGGGATGTCCCAGTTGAAATAGAGATGATTCGTGTATTCTTGAGCTAACATTTTGGCCAGCGTGGTTTTCCCCGTCTGGCGCGGACCGGCCATAAAGACCATCGACTTTTCAGCAAAAAGATTATTCCAGATATTTTGATAATAGGGGCGTGGTTGCATGCTGGCAATATTTCATGTCATTGAAATTTAGTCAAGACTATTTGTCAATAGAATGAAAAATCGTCAGATAGGGTGAAAACATTATTAGGGAAACTGAACTCCATTGTGACTAGCAAAATTCGGGGTTCTAAGGTTTCCAAAGAGGCGGAGTCGCTGTTGCGCAAATTTGCGCAACAGGTCGAGAAAATCTTCAAAATCCTGCCTAAGCCATTGGAATGGCAATCATTTTACCGACATGAGCTTCCAATTCTGATGGACATTTGTGAAGAGGTTCGGAAAGTGTCGATTCAAAATGACTTGACCGGTCAAAAATCAGGGCCAAACCGGACCTGATTCTTTTCGATCCACCCTATTAACCTGAATGAAGTGATTCTCGAGGTTGCCGCACCCCTGCCCGGAATGAAATGAGGGGCAATTCGCTAATGATCGATGATTATCTCCATATTATGAAGAAAAGCGGGTGGCAGCGTACGTATATTATGCATGCGCCATTCTCCTCGGAGCGTTTCAATGCGGGTGTCGTATCGGCCATGCAAAAGAAAAAAATACTCGGTGTAACCAGCCGGTACATCATCATTTCAGAAAAAAATTGGTCTTTATGCAAATCAAAAAAACATGCCAAAATTATCACGCATGGATGCGCCAGGGACGCTGCGGGGGTAGGGGTCCAAGCACCTACGCAAGGATTGCAGAGATAATGCCGGGAAGGGCCATCTCCCAGCAGGGGCTCGCAGCAACCTGCAAAGTACCTGATGTACGAGGGTGACACCGAGGCATGAGGAGGGTTTTGGTCTGGCGCATGAGCCGGTAGGAGCGATGAAGGGGAGGTAACTCTCTCTGACATGGTGCGAGACACCATGCCGTTGGAGGTAACGCTGCTTGCGGGCGAAGAGGCTCTCGGTAAATGGCGGGCACCCAAAGGAAACACTAACCGGACGCTGTGCCGGGGCACTCGGGTTTTCGGCATCGTTTCAAAGCGTGCTGATTCATCTTTATCAATAGAGAGCGAAAGACCATGAAACATATGGACGTGATATTTGTGTCGGTCTTCTTTAGCTTGATATTTTCTGCCGGCGTAACTAAGTCCGGTTGCCCGGGTGAGCAATGGGCCCTGATCGCATTAAAAACCTATGGTGATTTAGACACTGGCAGAAAGATAGATGCTGATATCTGTTGCCACGATGAGAGCACAAATTGAAAGGCATAGACATTGTGAAAGATTTTATTTGCTACTGTTTCGGGTACTCGGTTGATGATGTTAATCAGGACTATCTGGAAAATGGCAGGTCGACCATAATCGAAAAAATCCAGATGGAAAAGAAATTTGGTAACTGCCAGTGTGCGACTAAGAACCCAAAGGGGAAATGATGTTTAGGCGATGTCCGCCGGGCGGTGGATAAGTTGAAAGGAAAGCGCTCGTTCGATGCAGGGGAAATAGGGGACATATTAAACTACTGAACGTATTGATGTTGGCGGAAAGGCAATTCAGGAAAGAAATTTTCGCTGACTGAATGTTTAATCCGTCCCTTATATTCACGACAAGAAAATGCATATGGATTGAGGTTGCAGTGTGGTTCAGAATACATCCGCTCAGGCTGCATCCACCACCCGGCAATCTGCCTATCTTTCAATAACCTTCTGAAAGCGCCTACGGAAGTTCCCAAAAATTGAGTTGTGTTCTTCCCTGCTTATGGTAAAGGGTGATATCCATTCATTTGTATCCTTTTGTTGAATATTTTCCTTGAAAAATGACCGATCCCGACAACCTTAATTCGAGGCTGCCATGGAATGACTATTGAGACACCGTTTCTCCAAAGAGAGGTGGGGTTTATTGTTGATAATGCCTGCCTGGTAAGAATTGTGGTGATCATATAACTAATTAATTAACAATAAGCCCTTATTGCAAGGTTGCAGTCGTGGCAAAGCATTATTGATTTTCTGTAGTATGCATTTCCATAAAAGAACAACAGAATGAGTTACTCAAACTGTATCTGGAGGAAATATGCTTTACGGAAAATACCAGTTTTTATGCCGCCTTGAGACCGATGCGGTGCTCCCTTATTACAAAGGATCAACATTCAGGGGGGTATTTGGCCACGCTTTAAAGAAGGTGGTTTGCGCCTTAAAACTGCAAGAATGCCACGAATGTCTTCTGAAACAAAGATGTGTCTATGCCCTTGTGTTTGAAACTTCAGAATCCATCCGTCCGCCGGAAGGTTCAAGAATCGCCGCCCCGCCCCATCCTTTTGTCATCGAGCCGCCTTTAACGACAGAAACCCTATTTGAAACCGGTTCGGCCTTTGATTTTGGCTTCCTTCTTTTCGGTGAGGTTAATAACAGCTTACCCTATTTTATCTATGCCTTTGACCAAATGGGAAAGATCGGCATCGGCAAAAAAATAAACGGCAGCCGGGGTCGTTTTACATTAGAAGCGGTCAAGCTCGGCGATAAATCAATTTACACAAATATCGAACAAAAGTTAACTGCCAATGGTGCATTGGAGTCGCTATCCTTCCCAAAATCAAGAGACCATCAAAACTGCGCTCGCGTTAAAGTCAACCTGGAAACACCGCTCAGATTGAAATTTAGAAACAAACTTAAGGCCGACATGCCTTTCCATATTCTGGTGAGAGCTATGCTAAGAAGGGTATCTTCCCTTTTAAATTTCTATGGCGACGGGGAGCCACCGCTTGATTACAAAGATCTTGTTCACCAGGCCGAAGATGTGAAGATCATCGATTCGGACCTTAGATGGTTTGACTGGAAACGATACTCCCAGCGGCAGGACCAAAGTATGTTAATGGGCGGTCTGGTCGGTTCTATTACCTATGAAGGCGGGATAGGCGAATACTTGCCGCTTTTGGACTTTTGTTCCAAAGTACACCTTGGAAAGCAGACTTCTTTTGGCCTTGGTAAAATACGACCGGAGCTTCTTTCGTGAAAAACATTTTATTTGCCGTTGTCGGGTTGAGCCCCCAGGTGATTACCGAAACCCTCTATGCCTTGCATCAAAGCAATCAAACTGTAGATGCTATTCATGTGATCACAACACGGGACGGGAAAGAAAAAATTTATGCCGAACTTCTGGGCGGGGAAGGCGGCCACTATTATCGTTATCTCAAGGATTATGGCATCGATTCTACCGGTATCGATTTCGGCCAGCGCAATATTCATGTGATCAAAGATGAACACGGTATCGAAATTCCGGATATTGTCGATGAAATGGAGAATGAGCGGCTTTTAAAAAAGTGTCTTGAATTGGCCTTCCATTTTACAAGGGATCAGGATTCTGCCGTATTTTTTTCGGTGGCGGGCGGACGAAAAACCATGAGTTCCTGCCTGACATTGGCGGCTCAGATGTATGGCCGCCCGCAGGATCGCCTTTACCATGTGCTGGTTTCAGCAGAGTTTGAAAGCAATCGCAATTTTTACTATCCGCCCAAAACATCGCAAACGATCGAGCTAAAAGATCAAAATGGACAGCCCTATTATAAGGAAACCCGATACGCACAAGTCAATCTGATTCATATTCCATTTGTTTCAATCCGTGAAAAATTGTCCGAAGATCTGCTGAAAAGCCCGCAAGATCCCGGCACACTCATGCTTTCATTGATTCGGGAAGAGACGTCCAGGCTGATTGTCAACCTTGTCTCCCGTAAAGTAATTTTCAAAAAACAAGAGTTGGATCTAATGCCGGCCCGTCTGGCCCTGTATGCCTTTTTTGTGATGCAGAAGAAGAATTGTCAGATTGAAATCGAAAGATGTGGTAGCTGCACCGAATGTTTTCTGGATATCGATTCGATTTATGCAAAGCAGGATCAAATTACCGATTTTTACAGAAAAATGTCCGGCACCCGACCATTGGATGAAATGAGCGACACCGGCATCATCAGACTAAATGCGGACAATTTCAATTCCTATAAGAGCAGAATAAAGGATGATCTGCAAACTCGATTTGGACCTCATGCCACAAAGGATCTGGAGATCGCCTCGTCGGGATCCCGGCCGAATACACGATACGGCATTTTAATGGACAAGGCGAAAATGGAGTTTGTTTATTGATGATCATTTTTATCATAGGTCAAGGGGTTTGTGATGAGTTTATCTTCTGTCTGAATTATCACAAAAAATGAAACCCGGTTCTTAGCAGACGAGGATCAAGATCCGGCGGCAACGTTGCGGTGATTGAAGTAGAAGTTGATTTATTTTTAAAGACAAAGAAATTTATAATCAAAATTGGAGTTGAAAATGATAGATGAAACAACCTTGAAAGTTGCTATAGCTGGATTTATGCATGATATTGGGAAGTTTGTAGATAAAAACGTGTTTAATATTTCAGGCCAGTTCCTGATTGACAATGCCGATCTGTATCAACCACATTATCAAGGAAATTATACTCACCGTCATGCCGTTTTTACTGCTGGATTCATTGATCATATAGAAAAATTGCTGCCCCGGAAATTCAACCAGGCGAATTGGGGTCTCGAAGACAGCTTCATTAACCTGGCAGCCGGTCATCATAAGCCCGAGACTCGAATGCAATGGATTATCGCAATGGCTGACCGAATAAGCAGCGGTTGGGACAGAGACGAATTTGATAAAGAATACAATCGTGCAGTGGCATGGCAGAATTATAGGCAAACACGTCTTCTACCCATTTTTGAGCACCTTATGAACGAGGAAGAAGGCAAACCTGAAACCTCGGATAAATACTCTTATTGTTATCCCTTGAAAGAATTATCGCCAACGAACATTTTTCCTGGCACAAAGAATCAAGTGCAGCCAAAAGACAACCAAACGGCCATTGAAGAATATAAAAACTTGTTTGATGAATTCATATATGCGCTTGAACGTCTTATACATAAGGAAGAAAATCTTGAATTGTGGTTTGAGCACTTTGACAGCCTTATGATGGTCTTTACTTCCGCCTTACCTGCGGCAAGGGCAGGTAATGTAATTCCTGATGTATCTCTTTACGACCACTCAAGAATTACCGCGGCTTTGGCCGTTGCCATTTATCTTTATCATCAGCGTACAGACAGCATGACAATTGATGCCATCAAGGATTATGACAGCAAAAAGTTTCTGCTCATCAATGGGGATTTCTATGGGATACAAAACTTCATTTTTAGCGACAGCGGAGAGGCTGGAAAAAATCGTGGCAAGATACTGCGGGGGCGTTCATTTGCTGTTTCTTTGTTTTCGGAACTGGCAGCAGACATGCTTTGTCGGGAGATCGGAATTCCATCATCTTCGCTTTTACTTAATGCGGCGGGCAAATTTACAGTAATTGCACCCAATACAAAAATGACACAAAAGGTGATAGATGCTGTGGAATCACGGGTGAATGACTGGTTGATGAAAGTCTCCTTCGGGGAAAACTCTATCGGGATGACCTGTATAGAGGCATCGGCAGAGGATTTTGTGAGAGGCAAGTTTGTCGAAATCTGGGATCGGCTAAATGTTGAAATGGAAGGAAAGAAATTCCAAAAGATTGATGTAAACAGGTTTGGAGGGACAGTTGAAGGATATCTCGACAGTTTTTATAATGATCTAACACATCCACTCTGTCCTTTTTGCGGTAAAAGACCGTCAAGTCCAGAAGTAGAAAATTCAAAGTATGCTGGAGCGATGATGTCTGCCTGTAGGATTTGCCGCGATCTCATCTTTTTGGGCGAAAATCTTGTCAAGGGAAGCCGGCTGGCAATCACGGTGAATTTGTTCTAATAGCGTAAGCTGCTGGCACAGGAGTTTTTGGTCA
>CAZHAH010000076.1:0-24819 GCA_964530095.1 uncultured Desulfobacteraceae bacterium
CGAAGTTTATCACCGGCGTTACGATACCGGTTGATGGGGGCTATGTGGCTTAATCTCCGTTGGATGGCGCCTCGGACGTCGGTATCTAATCCTAGAAATTGCTGAGCGAAAAACGAGGGGATAATTAATGAGAAATCTTGAGGAAATCAAAAAAACAATAAAAAGGAACTTTTATCATTTGATTTCACATCAAGCCCTTTTCCTTGAATGACAGGTAGCCTTTTTTGGTGACAATGATGTGGTCCAAGACAGATATTCCTATGATATTGCCTGCATCCACCAGTTGGCGCGTTGTAGTGATATCATCAGGGCTGGGAGCAAGTACACCTGACGGGTGGTTGTGAGCAAGGATGATGCCGGCAGCCCGATCCGATATTGCATCTACAAATACCTCCCGCGGATGAACCTGGTTTGTATTCAGAAGACCTACCGTGACAACCCTGTTTCCGATGACTTCATTTGCTCCGTTCAACGTTATGCAAAGGAAATATTCCTGCTTTTTATCGGTAATATGTGCAATAAGTGGTAAAATATCTTCTGCTTTTTGGACAAAAGTGCTTTCCTTTAACAGTCTCCTTCTTGCAAATTCAAATGCAGCGACGATCTGGCAGGCCTTGGCAAAACCAACACCTTCTATTGAGACAAGGGTCTTGACATCTATCATTTCCTTTTGGTTATCAAGCTCTCGCAAAATGGCGTGTGATATTTGAAAGACATCCTTACCCTTCACCCCGCTTCCCAGTAGAGTTGCGATCAGCTCTACATCTGAAAGAACTTTTGCTCCTTTGGCAGCCAGTTTTTCCCGTGGTCTGTCAAAATTGGGGATCTCTTTAATGGGCTTCAAAATGATCTCCGATGGTTATATCAGTCATTGCTCGAGGTTTTAAGGGAGGGACGGTTTCGATTTCCGGTTTTCCAATTCAATAACACCTCGTAATTGTTTTAAAATACCCTCTCTAATCTTTCTATTTTTTGTCTTGCGAAAGAGCTTTATGAATGTAACTTCCTCTTTGTTAAGGGGCAGAAAGGTTTCACGAAGCTTTCCTCCAGAGGTGTATTCTAAAGCGAAATCCGACAACTTTGGAATCCTTCCACTTTGCTCAAAAAAGGAAGTAATGTCCACGCCAAGAGCCTCCGAGATCTGTTGTAAACGCATAACAGAAATTCGGGTTGAACCTTTCTCATATTTTTGAACTTGCTGAAATGATATCCCTATTTTTTCAGCCAACTCACTCTGAGATAGACCCCAGCCCTTTCTCAGCTGCCTAATTTTTTTTCCAATTTTTTTGTCGACCAACCGCTCTTACCTTTTTTTATGCAACCTTATTGCACCAAATTTAAAACAAATCTATCACATGAATAGTCAAGAAAGTCTAACAGCTCACAGTTGTATTTTATCATTGATTATTTATCGCAATGGTTGTATTGGGTAGAATCAGATCCACCGATATTAACACACTTTATTTGCCATAATGCACTGATATCCAATATAAAAATAGGATATCACACTTTACGTCAAAGGGTGAAACGTTTTGGATCTAATTTCAGAGCCCCTCAAGATGTGTTTTTCATAAGCATAGATACAGCCGTATTACCCAATGGATTATACTCTTTTCTGGAAGAGCCTCAAACGAAGGAGGGAGGGATGGAAAAAAAGAGGATCCTTATAGTAGATGATGAAAAACCTTTGAGGCATTTAATTGCTAGGGCTCTAGCGTCTCAGGATTACGAAATAACTATGGTGGAAAACGGTATTGAGGCGATCAACCAAATTGATAAGAAGTTCTATGATCTAATTATCACCGATTACATGATGCCCGAAATGGATGGGCTTGAGTTAACGTGCAGGGTGAAAGCAAGATACCCGTTAATGCCAATCCTTATCGTCACCGGCGAAGCGCCGGTCAAAGATCTCCTGAAAAACGGGGCCACTGCCTGTATCATGAAACCCTTTGGGATTTACGAACTGCGATGCATGGTAAAAACACTCTTAAATAGAGCAATACAGGGAATCGATTAACAAATAAAAGGGTCAAGCATAAACGTTTTGACATTTTGCAAATTACTTGTCTGCCCAGGCAGGGATGGACATCCTCAAGCAGGTGCAGGTGTTCCGGCGGCCTTTGCAGCAATTGCAGAAATGTTGATCCGCTATGGAGCACTCCCCTTCGAGGCCATCGCCGAACCTGCATACGCTTTGGCCCGTGACGGCTTTCCGGCCCATGAAGGACTGCTATATATGCCTAATTTTTCCATTCAGGAAAATAAAGATCATTTCTTGAATCAATGGCCGCATTCTGCCAAACTCTACCTTAATTCGGATAGGTCGGTGCCGCAACCAGGCCGGAGAATACAGAATCCGGCCTTCGCAGATGTCCTCAACACCCTGATGGAAACCGCCCGGCAGGATCTTGCTCAATTCAGAACTCGTTTTGAAAAACCCGTCTCGGCAACATTTTATCAAATTTCTTTACAATCCCCTTAGATATTGATAGGTTGGCGCAAATTAATTTGACTCTTCCATAAGTTCCGAAAAATTATATTTTAAAATCGACTCGCCCACTGATACTAAAATGTGACATGTCTAACTCGCGTTCATATAAAGAATTAAACCGAAGAATCAGGAAGCCCTTTCAACGCCGATAAATTGTTGACGTCATCGACATATGAACAGAAAGAACTGGCCATTCGCACCGGCCTGACTATCCAATCGCTCAATCGTATCTTCAAAGGGGATCAGCCCATTTCATATGAAACCGCCAACAAGCTTGAACTGGCCACCGGCGTTCCGGCAAGCATGTGGAACAATCTGGAGGCACAATACCGAGAGCAGTTGGCTAAAGCTAAAGAACGAAATCAGCTTGAAACCGAACTGGACTGTTTGAAGACGATTCCCACCCAAGAACTTATCCAGCGTAACGCGATTGAGTCCCAAAAGGACAGAGTGCTTCTTTTAAGAGAGACACTCAAGTTCTACGGGTTGAGCAGTGTGTCGGCATGGAGAGATATCTGGGCAAAACCGGCCGTAGCGGCACGGCGCTCACAATGTTTTGAAACCTGCCCGGGTCCGGCATCCGCCTGGATCAGATTGGGAGAAATCCAGCACGCCAGATTAAAACCTTTTACCAAACTGCAGTCGTTTTTGAAAACGGAAGGTAGTTCTGGGGTTGACACCTTCGCGCTGCGTGGGGAATTTTATGATTTACGAAACGATATTTTAAAATGGTGTGGTGACAGGGATTTCACCTTCTTTTTTTATTGATCCTAAAGGATGGAAAAAAGCCGTTGAAATTCCGACATTACGCCCACTTCTACAACGCCGTAACTCGGAATATTTGATCAATTTTACTCGTCATCCGAAGGGAATAAAAGTTTTCATGGAGATTTCGCAAGATTTAGAAATAACACAGAAAAACGTCCGAGCACACACAAAACAGGAAAAGCGTATTCAAAAGAGTGGACAACAGGAACTGTTTGCCGCACACGTAGATATACAAGATAATTATAAAGTTGAATTGACGGCGGTAAAGAAATATTGGCTGAAGAGATTATCGCATAGGCCTAAGCGATTTGGTGTTGAAGAATTGGCTGACATGCTGGAGCTGATAAGAAGCTGATAAGAATTCCCTTTTGAGCACAAAAAAGAAAAAAATAAAGAAAAATTTTAGGTTGTGTGCCGCAACAGGGTGAATCCCAATATGTAGTAGGCCCACATTCCAAGCGTCCGCCCAGATACGGTAACCTGCAACTGTAATTTTTATGACCGATAATGGACATTATATCAAGAATGCAAATTTCCCCAGTTGTGCCGAAATCCACGAATTTTGGGAATAGGAAACCAGTAGGGTCATACACGGCTTTTAAAAATAAGCCTCTGCAGCGTACTGCGAGTCTTGAATATATTCATCCGAACTGGGTCCCGGTTGATCATCATATGTGGGAAAAACATCGATTGGCGGGGCATTTGCAACGGGCCGCGGCTTGCGCTTTACATCCCATAGACCCAAGTGTTTCAAGATCTTTTTCATCACATCCGGTTCCTCAATGAATGCAATGATCCGCATAGCTCCCGACCCAGAGTATTAGGATGTCCCCTTTTTTCCGGTTGACTTTAAGTTCGCTGATGTATATACTGTAGATATATACAAAGGAGGGGCAAAATGGAAACAGCAAAATTATTTCAAAGTGGCAATTCTCAAGCGGTAAGGCTGCCCAAGGCTTTTAGAATTCCTGGTAATGAGGTGAAAATATTCAAAAACGGCGACCAAGTCATACTGGAGCCGATAGAAACGACATGGGACTCGCTGTTCGATTCTCTCCGTGAGTTTCCAGAAGATTTCATGCAAGACGGACGTAATCAGCCTGCCATGCAGGAGAGAGAGTCCTTCTAATGCACTATCTGTTTGATACCAATACTTGCATATACCTTATTAAGAAACGTCCACCGGAGGTTCTCGAACGGTTCAGGCAACATTCACCACAGGATGTTGCAATCTCTACAATTACCCTATTCGAACTTCAGTATGGAGTCGAAAAAAGTCGGTATCCTCAACGTTCCAAGGCTGCTCTATCCAAATTCCTTTTGCCGTTGAATCTTATTAACTTGGATCGTTCCTCTGCCATGGAAGCCGCGATTATTCGTGCTCAACTTGAAAAAAAGGGATTGCGAATCGGCCCATATGATCTCCTCAAAGCAGGTTTGGCCCGTTCTCGGGGAATGACACTGGTGACGAATAATATCAGAGAATTTGAAAGGATTGCTGAGTTGCATCTGGAAAACTGGGTTGAGTAAATTAAAAATGCAGATCCCTTTTTTGATTCATCCGCGCTGAAAAATTGATGCCTTATCTCTTTTACCGCTCATTGCTCGAAAAAAGAACGATATTCTCTTCGATTGCCCGATCAATCAGGCCTTCTTTTTCAAGGTATCTTAAGTGGGCTATCGCCTCTCCGGTGGCAAACCATTTTTGAGCCCGCGGAAACTGATCCCAGGATTCAGCCTTAATATCCCAACTCATCTCAGATGCCGTCTGGTAGGCCGTTTTTGCTCCCTTTTTGAGGATTGATAGCACCTCATTGAGGCGCTTTTCATGGTGTTCTTTCAGCTCAGTGATTCTGGTTTTGTGGTCTGTGATAAGCCTTCGGTGTCCCGGTAAAACCAGATCGATTTCCAACTCAGTAACCTTGTCCAGACTTGCCATATAATTATGCAGGGGACTTTCATTATCGGACCAGCATTGAATATTGGGCGTAATGTCGATCAGAATATGATCACCGGCCACAAGAATCTTTTCTTTCGATTCATACAGACAGGTATGGCCCATGCTATGGCCCGGTGTCGAGACAACATTAAATAAATAATCGCCAACCTCGATTTCATCACCATCCATAAGAACACTCAACTCGGGCAGCCAGTCAGATCCGAACTTGTGACCCGGGTGCGATTCGAGCGTGGCGCGAAGTTCTTTTTCCGGGAAGCCGTTTTTTCCAGCATAGGCAATCATGGGTTCCCACCCGACCCAGGATTCAATCAATTCTGTTTCGGGCCGATTGAAAAATAATTTACTGGTCTCGGTCACCAGTTTGCCAACCAGACCGAAGTGATCGGCATGTAAATGGGTGATCACAAAATCGGTCTTCGTCAAATCAATATCCAGCTGTTTCAATCCGGACTGCATCGCTTCAAGGCATTCTTTGCGGTTTAGTCCGGTGTCGACAATCAAATTGCGGTCCGAAGATCGAATCACATAAGAATTGAGGGATTTAAGGGGGCTGTCGGGCAGGGGAATTTGGACTCGAAAAAAATCAGGTCGAATTTCTTCAATCATAAGATATCCTTGCGTTTGTTAAAATTATCATTCTGTTAAAGGGTCTCGTTAAAGAATTTGGTTTTTTTTATAAAACAAAAGCGCCAAAAACAATACCTATTTATCATAAAAGTTAGGGATCGGTTTGAAGGGATTAGGATCCAGGATATATCACACAGCGTGATTTGCGACCGTCAACTTTCAATATCATCGTGTGATCGAGCTTAATGTGGGCAACATACGGCGATTCAGTTTCGACGGGCAGGGAGGTGAGCCAGTCCCAATCGATATGTTCACTTTGGCCGTCCGTCACAGTGACATAATTAATTCCCAAAGTGGTAATGTTGTGAAAAAAGTGAGACCCTTGGGAAGGCTCGGCCCTTAGCTGCGACGCGGTCGTTTCCACCATGGCGCCCACCCCACAGATATCAGACCAATTCACGGGGATTCCCAGCCAGCGATCGGCAGATCCCCATCTTCCAGGTCCGATCAAAAGATATTGGCGCCCCTCCTTCATCAATTTGGCATTAATCTTACTGATTTCTTGAGCAATTTGAGGTGTGCGACTGGCATCAAAGACCTCGGGTTTGACATACAGAATATCGGCCATTTCCGTATTGATGGCATTCCCCAGGGCATGTGAAGAGATACAAAACGCCTTTTCAACTTCATCTTCATGGATATTGACCGTCATCAGCTCTTCCCGGGCGGTCATCGGCCTGAGCTGAAGAACGGCAAATTGGGGTGGGTCCTTGCTCTCAATATTAACATTGACTGAGAATTCGAGTTCGACCGAGTATCCCATTCCTGCCTGCCCCAGCCTCAATATTTCGGCGAGGAGTTCGGCAAACGGGAAGAGTTTATATTTAAGCACTTGGGCAAAAGTCAGCACCCGGTATCCTGGAATTTGGGCCGTGTCTCGGATGCGGTGTTCTTCGGGTATGTATGTGCTGGAGAGGATTTTCATTGCCGGTTCGTTTTCGGCATCCGTTACTTCACGCTTTTCCAAAGTAACGTTTTCATCGGTACCGAGATTAAAATCGGTCTGGTTCATGTTGAGCGTATAAAAGAAGCGCTGGGAATTTTCTAAAATATCTTCAACCGTGGAGCGCTGGGGCAGCAGCTCCGGATATTTGGGTGAAAAGCGGAGGGCTTTCTCGCCTTCCATTACCATTTTCCCCAAACCGAGCACGATTGTGGCGGTCCCTTCTTCGGATTTCATTCTTGCAAAGGGATAATAATTATAGGATTGGGCCACCCCGGATATATCGGGATAAAAATAATTATTGTAATTCTGACCCACCAATCGCTGAATAATTACGGCCATTTTCTCTTCTTCGGTACGCTGACCCACACGCCTGGAGAAGTCTCTGGGACCCTTAAAGTACGTGGAGGCATACACCAGCTTAATGGCGTCTAAAAGCTGAACCAGGCGTTGCTCGAGATCGGGATGATTATTGGGTAGCATATAGGTTTTATAAAGACCGGCATAGGCTCTAAATTGTGCGTCTTCGAGAAGGCTGGAGGAGCGGATGGCCAGCGGGTATTTAATTTGAGACAGATAAGCTTTGAGGTCTTCGGCGATCGATTCCGGAAATGTTGATTTAAGAAAAAGGTCGGCGATTTCTTCATCTGACATTTCGGTCCTTGATATGGATCCCAATCCGTTCTCATCGATGAAGGCATCGAATCCCTCGGTGGTAATGACCAGGGTCTGGGGGACCACAATGTCCACTGAGTCGAACTTGTCGTGGATATTCGAATTGTGCTGCAGCAGAGAGGATAGGAAAGCAAGCCCACGGGCCTTTCCGCCCAGGGAACCGGTTCCGATCTTAAAAAATTCCGTATCAAGATCAAATTCTTTGGTATCCAGGTTTACGACGACCCCTTTTTGCCGTCGCATGCGCCGAGTGTGGATCAGGGAAACCAGGTGCTTCCGATGGCTTTCAACACTGTAAAAGTCTTTGTCTCTTATGGGACGGACTTTAGAAGCCAACTCTATTTCAGATCGCGCAAACAACCATCTGGAAAAATCATTACGGTTGCAATGAGACACAAACGCATCTTCGTCGATGGCCTGCAGGTTTTGTTCAAGGGATCTGAGATTGGAGGCGCGTACGATTTCGGTTCCGTCCGGCTTCTTAAAAACAAAATCCCCAAATCCTAAACGGTCTAAAAAAAAGGAACGCACATCCGAATGAAGCGTCGCTGAATTCTTATCTACAAAGGAGGCCGGGATATAAGCTGCTTTTTCGGCATTGGATGGTTCCGAGCTAGCGAGCAAAAGGGGTATATCAAAGCGTTCCTTTTTTATTTTTCTAAGAAGTTCAAATCCGGCATCATCATTAAGTTTGCTTTTCTGGGGAAAGCGGACATCGGAGATGACTCCCAATACGTAGGGCTCAAAGCGTTGGTATAAATCAACCGCTTCTTCATAGCTTTCGGCCATCAGAATCTTGGGGCGGGCCCGCATGGCCAGCAGTCGATGTTCTTCATTGAGCCCTTCACCCATCACAGCCTGGGCCTGACTGACCAGCTCTTTGTAGAGAATGGGCAAAAGCGATGAGATATAAGCCGGAGAGTCTTCCACAAAGATGACAACCCGGATTCCGGCCAATTTTGTATCGTAGGCAACGTTCATCAGGTCTTCCGCACTTTTGATCAGGGCCAGTAAAATATCGGTATTTCCGGTCCACAAAAAAGTGCGATCGAATCCGGAATTCCCTCCCTGATTCGTTTGGTGCTCCGCCGAAGGGGATACCTTGTGGCTTAAAAGGATCACGGGGAGATCGGGCGTTTTGGCCTTTATCTTTTGGCCCATTGACAGGGCATCCGTATCCACATGCCGCGCGACATAGACGACCATATCAAACTTTTTTTTATCAAGTGCTGAAAAAGCCTCTTCGGAGGAGGAAACCCAGTTGAGCCGGGGAGGATTGCTGAGGTTTAACCCCCTGTATTCGTTAATAATTCGCTCCGACAACCGACAATCCTCCTCCATAATCCAGGCTTCATAGGGGGTGGATACCAAAAGTACGTCGCGAATTTTTTTTGCCATCAACTCGTGAAATATTTTAAAGCGCGGATCAAAATCAGCCTTAAAATAATCGCTATCATTGGACATAGGAGTTAATCCTTTTTGTTATGTTTTTTATGCAACTAAGAAGTGTATTATATGTTTAATTTGGAGGGTATGACAAGATTAAGATGGATGCCAGTCCAAAATAGTTTAGGTCATTAGGATTTGGAATTTGGGATTTATTTGGAATTTGATGCTTGGAGTTTTCCTGATATTAATAAGCCGGTAACTTTATTTATTCCATGCAATTACCTGTTTATATGAAGTGATCCTGTTGCAGGTCGCGGATAAAACCGCCCACCGAAGCGATACCTTTCTCTTCGATAATGCGGATCATCTGGCTTCCCACCACGGCGATATCTGCTTTGCCTTTTAGATAATCGATATCTGCTTTGTCCGTCACACCAAAACCGAGTGCAAGCGGTAGATGAGTCGCCTTCCGACAGCGATCAAGATAGGATGCCAATTCTGCGGAAAAATCTGTGTTGGCACCGGTGACGCCCTTTCTGGCAACACAATAAATAAAACCACATCCCAAAGAAGCAATATGCTGCATACGCTCCTGCGAGGTGGTAGTGGCGAAAATAAGGATGGGTGCAAGCCCATTTTCTTGCATGGCCGGAAGATAGGATTGTCCTTCTTCGGGAGGAAGATCGGGGATGATGCTCCCTTTTAGTTTCCTTTGGGCCATTTCATGGACAAACCGTTCGACACCGTATTTAAATAGGATGTTATAGTAACTCATGATCACAAAAGGGATGTCAAATTCGCCTGTTATCTCGCGCGTAAAATCAAGGCATGCTTCAACGGTGACGCCTTTTTCCAGAGCTTTTTGATTTGTACGCAGGATCACGGGTCCATCTGCAATCGGCTCCGAAAACGGGATCTGCAACTCCATCAGGTCCACTCCTGCCGTCAGCATGGCATCGATGATCGCATAGCTATCTTCAAACGATGGATATCCGAGCACAATATGGGTCATCAGCAGGATATCTTTTTCCTGGAGTTTGCGGCGGATATAGGGCTCAAGCATGATATTCCTCCGCTTTCTTTTGAATGAACGCCTGCCATTGCGGATCCATAAACGCATCTGCGATGGTAAAGATATCCTTATCTCCCCGCCCCGACTGGTTGATCAGTATCATGTCATCCGCCGAAAGATCTGAAACTTCTTTGAATGCCCGGGCAAAGGCATGGGCGGATTCCAAAGCCGGCACCAGACCTTCTTTTCTGATGGTAAGAGCCAATGCCTCTAGCACCTCCTTGTCAGTGGCGGTTTCAAACCGCACCCGGCCTTCTTCAGAAAGGGAAGCAAGGATGGGCGAAACTCCGACATAATCCAAGCCGGCGGCAACGCTATGGGTTTCTTTCATCTGTCCGTCTTTGTTTTGAAGAAAATAGGTTTTGTATCCTTGGGCCACTCCCGGAGACCCGGCCTTAGATGCCAGACGTGCGGCGTGATGATCCGTTTCGATGCCTTTGCCCCCGGCTTCGACACCGATCAATTCCACCGGATCATTCCAAAAACCGCTAAAGATACCCAACGCATTGGAACCACCGCCGACGCAGGCATAGATACGGGCAGGGAGTTTTTTCCTCATTTTTAAGATTTGCTCTCTGGCCTCCCGGCCGATGATGGATTGAAAATAGGAAACCATTGCCGGGAAAGGGTGCGGGCCGCAGGCCGTTCCAAGGACATAATGAGTGTCGTCCATATTCTTCACCCAGTCACGAAAGGCTTCATTAATGGCATCCTTTAAAATGCGCGTCCCATCTTTTACGGGAACCACCTCGGCACCCAATCGCTCCATCCAAAAAACATTGGGTCTTTGCCTGGCAACATCCACCTCGCCCATATAGATCGTACATCGAAATCCAAATTTGGCTGCCATGGTAGCGGTGGCGACACCATGTTGACCGGCGCCGGTTTCGGCAATCACCCTTGTCTTCCCCATTCGTTTTACCAAAAGCCCCTGCCCCATGACATTGTTGGCTTTATGGGCGCCGGTATGGTTTAAGTCTTCGCGTTTAATATAGATCCGGGCGCCCTTAAAATATTGAGTAAGGTTTTTGGCAAAGGTAATCGGTGTCGGACGACCTGAAAAAGTGGACATGATATTTATGTATTCTTCCCAGAAGGTTGGATCTTTTACGGCATTTTGATAAGCCTCGTTGAGCTGTTCAAACGTGGCGGTCAATATTTCAGGAATAAACGCCCCGCCAAATTTTCCATAGTAACCGCTGTTATTCATTTAAGCACGCTTCCTTATTTATGGCATGGATAGTTTGCATTAAACGGGCCATAAGCGTGGGATCTTTTTTTCCGGGATGCGCTTCGATACCACTGTTTACATCGATGGCGTACGGTTTGGCCGTTGAGACGGCCCTTTCAATATTTGAAGGCCTCAAACCGCCCGATAAAATGACGGGTGAGGCTATTTTGCCGGCCCTTACCGCCAGGTGCCATTCAAACGTTTTCCCGGTACCCCCTCTTAAGCCTTGCTGATAGGTGTCCAGGAGCTGAGCCCTGATATGACCCTCAAAACGCTTGATGGGTAAAAGACTCGCTTCATCCTTTACCCGAAAGGCCTTAATGCTGTGAGGCATGAGTTGGTGACAAAACTCGGGCGACTCGTTTCCATGAAGTTGGATCAAGTCGAGGTCGCAAAATTCCATTATATCTTGTATCGGTTTTAAGCCTTCATCCACGAAAATCCCCACGGTTTGGATGAAGGGCGGAAGGGTGTTAATGATTGAGCGTGCCTTTTCAGGTGTAACCTGCCGTGGACTGGGGGCAAATATAAAACCAAGCGCATCGACGCCCAATTTAACCGCCGCCCACGCATCTTCCGCATTTGTAATGCCGCAAACTTTAACTCTGATCATCTTGTATGCCACCGGCCCTGACAAATCTTCTTGTCTGTTGCGCAATATCATCACTTTTCATGATTGAAGTGCCGACCAGTATCGCTTTGACGCCGCATTTCATTAAACGCTGAATATCCGTCTCACAGTCGATACCGCTTTCACTGATCGGGATGCAATAATCCGGCACCAGGGGTACCAACTTTAGCGAGGTTTCCAATTCAACTTCGAAAGTTTCCAGATTGCGATTATTGATCCCGATAATATTCGCGCCGCCCGCAATCGCTTTGTGGAGGTCATTCTGGTCATGAACTTCGACCAGGGCCGACATCCCCAATTCCCCAACCGAAATAAGCAGTCGCTCCAATTGGCGCCGGGTTAAGATACGGGCGATCAGCAAAACCGCATCGGCGCCCGACCCATACGATTGCGCCACCTGGACCTCGTCGATAATAAAATCTTTACGTAAAATGGGTAATGAAACCGCTCTTTTTAAAGCAGGCAAAAGACTGAGGTCACCCCCGAAAAACGTGTGATCGGTTAGAAATGATATGGCGGCGGCGCCGGCCCTGGCGTATGTTTTGGCGATGGGGAGGGGATCTGTATATTCCCGAATCATCCCTGCAGATGGAGAAGCAAATTTGATTTCGGCAATCAGGCTGACCCTGTGCGGTACGGCAATCGCGGCCCGAAAATCACGGATAGGGAAAGCCCGATGGTTTTTATGGACCAACGATCGTGTTTTCTTGAGCCGCTTGACCTCTTCGTGTTTTGCTTCAAGTATTTGAGTTAGAAAAGATTTCATCCCTTACAGCTCTTTACGAACAAACGCCTCACATTGTTGGGTATAATTAACCAGGGCGTCGAGTTTTTGTTTGGCACGACCGGAATCGATGGAATCCTGAGCTCTTACAATGCCCGCCTTAAAGTCAGGGTCAAGACCCGCCGCCACAAACGCAGCACCGGCATTGAGGAGTACAATATCCCGCTTCGGGCCTTTCTCACCATCCAGGATTTTGTGGATGATGCGGGCATTATCTTGCGCGTTCCCCCCTTTAATGGTTTCGGGCGCCGCCCTTTCAAATCCAAACTCCTCGGGCGTCATTTCAAAAGTTTTGACATCATTATCTTTAAGATGTGAAATGCGCGTCGATCCGCAGATACTGATTTCATCAAAGGTTCCCTCGCCACAAACGACAAACGCTTCCTTTGTCCCGAGTCTCAGAAGAACATGGGCTATGGTTTCGGTCAGATCGGGATCGTAGACCCCCAGAACCTGGACCGTGGCTCCGGCGGGATTTGTCAAGGGGCCCAGCAGATTAAAAATGGTCCTGAGCCCGATCTCCTGCCGTGGTCCGGCAGCATATTTTGTAGCTTGGTGAAAAAACGGGGCATAAAGAAACCCGATACCCACCTCACGGATGCAGCCTTCCACATCACACGGATCCAGGTCGAGATTTACACCCAGGCTTTTCAAGACATCGGCGCTGCCACACCGGCTGGAGATGGCTCGGTTTCCGTGCTTGGCCACTCTAACACCGGCACCGGCGGCCACAAAAGCGGTGGCGGTTGAGATATTGAAGGTATTGGTACCATCACCACCAGTGCCGCAGGTATCGAGAATGGTTTCATCATCGATGTTGATTTCATCCCGGTCAAGGTTGACCAGATGATTGTTGGGCCGGACTTTGGTGGCTTTGGCCCGCATCACCTTGGCCGCGCCGGTAATTTCGGCCACCGTTTCACCCTTGATTCTCAATGCCGTAATAAACGCTCCGATTTGAACCGGTGTGGCTTTGCCGGTCATCATTTCCTCCATGACGGCTTGCATTTCTTTTTCGGAAAGATTATTTTTTTCGACCACCTTGGCAATTGCTTCTTTTATCATGATTATTTTCCTCCTTTTGAGATTTTTGTACCTCCAGAATCCTAATTTCTGTGATGGGAATTCATGTTAAGAAAATTATGGATAATATGTTCACCAACGGTTGTTAAGATCGATTCGGGATGAAATTGGACCCCTTCGACATTGTATTTGAGATGTCGAAGCCCCATGATCTCACCTTGTTGAGTATAAGCGCAGATCTCGAGACAACCCGGGAGAGAATCCTTTTCTACAATCAGAGAATGATACCGGATCGCTTCGAACGGATTGGGCAAATTTTGATAAATCGAGCGGCCATCATGAAAAATAAGCGATGTCTTGCCATGCATAATTCTACCGGCGCGAATCACTCGTCCGCCAAAGGCTTCCGCAATCGATTGGTGCCCCAGGCAAACCCCAAGAATAGGAATTTGGGGTGCAAAATGATGTATGGCGCTCAAAGAAATCCCGGCCTGTTTGGGAGAGCCCGGTCCCGGCGAGATGACAAGTGAAGAAGGGCCTAGACGCTCCATTTCGGTTGGATCAATCTGGTCATTGCGCCTTACCTGAACGCTCTCTCCGTTGGACTGCAGTATTTGGACCAGGTTATAGGTAAAAGAGTCATAATTGTCGATCATCAGGATCATTTCGCACCTGCTCTTTCAATGGCCTTAAACATGGCCGCGGCTTTTCTGAGCGTTTCATCATATTCTTTTGCGGGTACGGAATCCGCCACAATACCCGCTCCGACTTGAATGGTCAGTTTTCCGTTCACAACCGTGATGGTGCGAATCGTAATGCAGAAATCCATATTACCACTAAAACTAAAATAACCCACTGCACCGGCGTATGGCCCTCTCGCTGTTGGCTCCAATTCGTTAATGATTTCCATGGCCCGGATCTTGGGTGCACCCGTTACCGTGCCGGCCGGAAAGGACGACATAAACACATCATACGCATCCAGTTCAGGTTGCAAACGGCCCTCCACACTGGAAACGATATGCATCACATGGGAGTATCTTTCCACTTCCATAAACCGGGGCACCTTAACGGTACCGGGTAGGGCCGGCTTGCCGACATCGTTGCGACCCAAATCCACCAGCATGACATGCTCCGCGCGCTCTTTTGGATCTGCCAGCAGCTCTTTTTCAAGGGCCTGGTCCTCTTCCGGCGTCTTACCCCGCGGGCGTGTCCCGGCAATGGGGCGCAGCACGATCTTGCCATCTGTCAGACGAACAAGAATTTCAGGCGAAGAGCCGATTAACTTGACCTTGTCATAATTGAGATAAAACATGTAAGGTGAAGGGTTTACGCTCCTCAGATTGCGGTAGAGCAAAAAATCATCACCGCAAATATCGCCTGAGAATTTCTGGGATAAAACCACCTGGATAACATCACCGGCCACGATATAATCTTTGGCCTTGCAGACCGCCGATTCAAAATCGGTTTGTTTTAAATTGGATGTTAGGGCTGAGAGTGAAAGCCGATCGCTCTCCGAACTGGCCGGTCGAGGACCGTGTAATTCGTGAAGGGTTTCTTCGATTTCCTGGCAGGTTTGATCATAGGCGGTTTTCAAATTGCGGTTGTGGTTTAAATAGGCAAAGGCAAGCACGTTTATTTGGTGCGTCAAATGGTCAAAAATGATCAGTCGTCTGGCAAGCATAAAGAGCGATTCGGGCATCTGCGTTTCTTCAGCCGAAATTCCGGGCAGATTCTCCCATTTTCGGATCAGGTCATAATTGAAATACCCAACAAAACCTCCCTGAAAAGGCGCCAGGTTTTCCAGGACCACGGGTTCAAACGCTTTCATCAAATCTCTCAAAACGTAAAGGGGATTCTTAACCTGATTGACTATTTTCTGGTGGTCGTTTTCCCAGATTTCCATTGTTTGATTTCGTATAGCCGCCGTGAGATAAGGTCGGTACCCGATAAAGCTATAGCGGCCCCATCTCTCGGCCATATCCGCGCTTTCAAGGAGGTAGGAAAAAGATTTGTCTCTAATCTTCAGATAGGCTGATACGGGCGTTTCTGTGTCGGCCAGAAATGAATGACAAACCGGAATCACATTGCCCTGTCGGGCCAAATTTTTAAATTCAGTAAATGAGGGTCTAATTTTCAAGCTAACACTCCAATAAAAAAGGCCGTGAGGATTTTCGCCCCACGGCCTTAATTCAGACATAAAAAAACCGTGGGGCCTCTGGGAGGCGCCTACGGTTTTTTGTTTTTAGGTTATACTACAACTGGCAGGCATTCCTCCCTTGCGAGCCTTGCCACCACCAGCTGATAAATGATGCGTTTAAAACTATTCTTTTTTCATACTTCATAGACACCCGTATAAATGAAACCCAAAGGAGATGTCAAGCAAAATTTTTAAACGCACTTTTAGAAGCCATCTCAAAAAGAGGATTTTGGATCAAGTTTAAGGCGAAACCAAGTTTCAAACCGCAGGCATACTCAAGTATGTTGAGGGCTTGAAACGAGGTTTTAACGCAGGCACTTTAGTGAAGCTTTAGCGCGAATTGGGTCAAAAGACTTTTTTGAGATCGCTTCTAGTTAAATTTATGCTTGACAATAGGGAAGGATTTCTTTAAACAGTAAAAAAAGGCTTAGAAGAAATGATGACGAAAACCAACAATCAATCCTGGCAGAACTTTTATTTTTATTACTTTGGGAGAGGTGCGCCCATGGATTGATTGGCATTGTTTGCAATTAAAAAAGCCGTGGGCGGAGTAAAGCCCACGGCTTTTTTTATTTGTAAGCTTGATGGCGTCGCAAAAAGTTCCATCTACTGCGTTGTAGTATTTTTTCAGACACTCGGCATACTACTTGTATGGCCTCGTTCCTGAAAAAACGCTACGCTTTGTATATGAACCTTTTTGCTTAGCCATCTATAGTTGAATGCGCGAGTTTTTTTGGGAAAAGGGGTTAGGTGAATATCGTATTAATCGGTTATCGGTGCAGTGGTAAAACAGTGGTGGGCAAAATAATAGCCAATACGCTGGCAAGAGATTTTTATGATACCGATGCGTTGATCGAAAAAAATGCGGGATGTTCCATTGAGGCGATCGTTTCCCAAGATGGATGGGAGTATTTTCGGAAGACTGAAAGACAAGTGGTTGCAGCGGTCGCGGAGAAAGATGATCTGGTAATTGCCACAGGGGGTGGGGTGGTGCTGGATGAAGCGAATATGGTCAATTTAAGGCGCGAGGGACTGATTGTATGGCTGGACGTAAAGATGGAGGTTATAGAAAAGCGAATGGCCAAAGATCAACGCTCAGGTAAAAGCAGGCCCTCGCTCACGGGCGGCGATTCCTTGCAGGAAATCAAACAGGTCCTGGATTATAGGCGGCCGCTATATGAAAAGGAAGCAACCATCGCAGTGGACACCTCCAATCTGAGCACGCTAGAAGTGGCAGATTCGATCATGGAATCGCTTTGGGAAGAATTTGGAGGGTAAGAGTATGGCCGGAAATTCATTCGGAGATCTATTTCGCATAACCACATTTGGTGAATCGCATGGCCCCGGTGTGGGAGTTGTGATTGACGGCTGCCCTTCTCGGATCAGTCTCTCCACAGAAGACTTTGCGGCAGACATGGCACGCCGCAGGCCGGGCCGACATGCAATTGACACGCCCCGCAATGAGACGGATCAAGTCGAAATTCTATCCGGCCTGTTCGAAGGTTTGACCACGGGTGCGCCCATTACCCTATTTATCCGCAACCGGGATGCGAACAGCAGACCCTACGAGGTTCTGCGTCAGCTTTTCCGACCCGGGCATGCCGATTACACTTATTTTAAAAAATACGGTCATTTTGATTTTAAGGGCGGAGGAAGAGCCTCCGCGCGCGAGACGGCCGCAAGAGTCGCCGCCGGTGTTGTGGCCCGAAAAATTCTGGCGCCGCAGCGGATAAGTGTCAGGGCCTACACCCTGGAACTGGGTGGGGTACGCGCCGGGCACATCGATTTTGAGCAAATTGAAAAAAACGCCTGCTACTGTCCGGATCGTGAAGCTGCACAACAGATGGAAGAAGCCCTTTTAACGGCCAGGCAGGATAACGACTCTTTAGGCGGAATTGTCGAAGTGCGGGTCAATGGATGTCCTGCCGGACTGGGCGAACCGGTCTTTGATAAGCTGGATGCGGATCTGGCCAAAGCTGCCATGTCGGTGGGAGCGGTCAAAGGGGTTGAGATCGGGGCCGGGTTTGAAGCCGCACGGTTCCGGGGCGTGGAAAACAATGACCCGATAACCCCTCAGGGATTCACGACGAATCGATCGGGAGGAATCCTGGGGGGCATATCCAATGGGGATGAGATCGTTATGCGCGCGGCCGTAAAACCGATTCCTTCAATTGGTCAAGAACAAAACACCGTTGATCGAAAAGGACAACCGGCCAAGCTTGAGCTTAAGGGACGGTTCGATATTTCAGCCGTTCCGCGCATTGTTCCCGTGCTGGAGGCGATGGTCAGAATTGTTCTGGCAGATCATTACTTGAGGACAAAGGCGTTGCATGTCGATAATTGAGATAATTTAAGAATCTGTAAATATGAGAGACAAAGGGAGGAGAGCCTAAACCATGACGAATCTTAAACTGGCAGCATTTAATGGCGACCACAAGCAACGCACCGTTATCAGCGTCAATGGTGTCAAAGTGGGCAAGGAGTTTGTCGTGATTGCCGGCCCCTGCAGTGTTGAGAGTGAAGAACAGACACTAAAAACAGCCCAAAAGGTAAAGGCCGCAGGTGCGAATATGCTCAGGGGCGGGGCATTCAAACCCAGAACATCGCCCTATGACTTCCAAGGACTCGGCCTGCAGGGGTTGAAAATCCTCGAAAAAGCCAAAAAGGAAACTGGACTTCCGGTGGTGACAGAAGTGACCGACCCGCGAGATGTCTCCTGGGTATCCGAATATGCGGATGTTCTTCAGGTGGGAACCCGCAACATGCAAAACTTTACGCTTCTCAAAGAAGTCGGAAAAGTTAATAAACCGGTACTTCTAAAAAGGGGGATGTACTCCACCTTGAAAGAATGGCTCAATTGCGCCGAGTATATTCTGGCGGCAGGGAATCCTGATGTCATTCTTTGCGAAAGAGGAATAAGAACATTTGAAACCCACACCCGAAATACCCTTGATCTAAGCATTGTGCCTTGTGTTAAAGAGGTTTCCCATCTTCCCATCATCGTCGATCCGTCACACGGCACAGGACGCTTGAGCATCATCGAGCAAATGAGTCTGGCCTCGATGGCCGTAGGCGCCGACGGGCTGATGATTGAAGTCCACTATGATCCGAGTGAGGCCATATGTGATAAGGATCAAGCTATGCCGCCCGCCATGTTTACAGAGTTGATGAAGAAGTTAAACAGACTCAATTCTTGTATGGATGATATTTATCAGGGCAACGGAAGCCCCATTTAGGAGCAAGGATTGTGAAGGTTCATCAGATTCAGGGGGTAACAGGTACTTCAACTATAATAACCGGCGAACGCCTTGAAAATATCGAAACGTATCTGTCTTCTGAAAGCGTTATCATCTTAACCGATACGAATACGAAAAAATATCATCGCCAGCATTTTCCACAGGGTGAAGTCATTACGATCGGGAGCGGTGAAGAGGTCAAAAATTTGGATACGGTCCAGGACATCTTTACCCGGTTACTGGAACTTGAAGCCGACCGATCATCCTTTATCCTGGGGATTGGCGGTGGTGTGGTCTGTGATATTGCTGGTTTTGTGGCATCGACCTATATGCGAGGGATAAGATTTGGTTTTGTGGCTTCAACGCTTTTATCCCAGGTCGATGCCAGTGTGGGCGGGAAAAATGGTGTCAATTTCAGCGGATTTAAAAATATGGTGGGGGTTTTTAACCAGCCCCAATTTGTCATTTGCGATCCGAGCCTATTGCAAACCCTGCCGCTGCGTGAGATCCGATGTGGTTTGGCTGAAGTGGTAAAACACGCCGCCATAGCCGACGCTGAGCTATTCGCTTATCTTGAACAAAATCATACCCGAGCGCTTGCGCTTGAAAATGAGGTGATCGAGAAAATGGTTCATGCCTCGGTGGTGCTAAAGTCAAACATCGTCAATAGCGATGAAACCGAAAGGGGGGAGCGTCGCAAACTTAATTTCGGTCACACCTTCGGTCATGCCATAGAAAAGCTAACCGGTCTGCCGCATGGGGAAGCGATCAGTATCGGTATGATGCTGGCCGCAGCCGTTTCTGAGATGAAAGGACTTGTCACATCCGTGGCGGTGCAAAGGATGGAAGCGCTGTTGGAGAAATTCGGGCTTCCGACGCGACTTAAAATCGATCGGCACAGACTTTTGGGTGCACTGAGAAAAGATAAAAAAAGAAACAAGGATAACATCAATTTTGTATTGTTGAATGACATCGGTGATGCCGTGGTGGAGGAATTCGACCTGAAAGAACTTGAGGCGGATTTTTTGAGCGAACCTTTACGATGAAAACATAATGGGTGAAAAATGAGTATAGATGACATTCGGAAAAATATTGATCAGTATGATTCTAAAATATTGAAGCTTTTAAATGATCGCATGGAGCAGGTCCTGATGACCAAAAAGTTTAAGCCTGAAGTTGAAGACCTTGAAAGAGAGCAGGCGCTTTTTGCTAAAATAAAAACAAACGCAACCAAACTGATCCGTAATGAATTTATTGAAAGAATCTATTTGGAGATTCTCAAAGAGAGTAAAAACCTCCAGGCAAAGAACTATAAACTGATCGCATTTCAAGGCGAACACGGAGCCTACAGTGAGGTCGCCTCAAGGAAATGGAATGATGACTTAATCCCTGTACCCTGCACCGAATTTGCACAGATATTTGAAGGCGTCAAATCGGATCTTTATGACTTTGGGATTGTTCCGGTCGAAAATACGCTGGGCGGTATTGTCGGGGAGGCAAACGTACTTCTCATTCATACGGATCTTCACGTGGTAGGAGCAATCGAAATCCCCATCCACCTTTGTCTGCTTGTGCTGCCCGGTAGCGACCACCGCGAAATCCGTTCGGCCTATTCTCATCTTCAGGCGCTGGCGCAGTCGCGTCGTTTTTTGGCACGAAATAGACTGGAGCCGGTTCCCTATTACGATACGGCCGGGGCGGCCAGGATGTTGGCCGAAAACAGGCTCAAGGGGAGCGCGGCAATTGCCAGTAAGCTTGCAGCCAAGCTTTATAACCTTGAAATCATCAAAGAAGATATAGAGGATCTCGATCGCAACATGACCCGATTTCTCATCCTTTCCAAAGAAGCGCATCAGGGAGAGGGAGATAAATGCTCGGTAATTTTCTCGACCGAGCATAAAGCCGGGACCCTGTTTAGGGCGCTGGAGGTTTTTGCAAAGGAGGACATTAACCTGACCCGGATCGAATCGGTTCCCAGTGAACCCGGAAACTATGCATTTTTTCTCGATTTTATGGGATCGGTCAAGGATGAAAAGGTAATCAAGGCGCTTGCCGAAGTGCAAGAGATAACCATTAATTTTAGACTCATGGGATGCTATAAAGAAAGGAAGGTGGTATGAGGATTTTCATAATGGGGGCAGGGAGGATGGGAGCCTGGTTTGTGGAAGAGTTATGTCTCGACCATGAGGTGGCGGTTTATGATATCGATCGCAAAAAACTCAAATACTTTATCAATGTCCAAAGGCTGCTGGACCTTAAAGAAGTCGCGGCATTTAAGCCGGAACTTGTCATAAACGCCGTCAGCCTTTCGAATATCTATGAAGCATTTGATGCGGTTTTGCCGTATCTCTCAGAGAAATGTATTCTGGCAGACATTGCCTCGGTCAAAACCGATCTATACGAATACTATCAAAAGCTGGGAAACCGCTTTATATCCACGCATCCCATGTTCGGGCCCACTTTTGCCAATATCCGCGATCTTAGCCAGGAACATGCGATTATCATTAAAGAATCAAATGAAGAAGGCAAGGCTTTTTTCCGAAATTTTTATAAAAACCTTAATCTCAGTATCTATGAATACACATTTGAAGATCACGATCAAACGATTGCCTATTCCCTCTCAACCCCGTTTGCATCGAGCATGGTTTTTGCGGCCTGCATGAAAAAGCAGGACGCCCCCGGGACGACATTTCGGAGACACTTGGATACCGCCAAGGGGCTTTTATCGGAAGACGATCATCTGTTGGCCGAGATCATGTTCAATCCTTATGCTGCCAAACAGATTGAAGAGATCAATTCCCGGCTGGCTTATCTGACCCATATTATTAGAGCCCGGGATTATGAAGAAATGCAAAAATTTTTAAGTAGGCTGCGCGATAATATCGCTTGAGGATTTTGGATATATGATCTGTATTCCCATCATGGTCCGCGATACCGAAGACGCTTTGCTGAAAATTGAAAAAGCCAATCATTTGGCAGATATTTTGGAATTTCGTCTGGACGGGATGGGGTCATTTCGTCTGGAAGATATGATCCGGGCGGCTTCCAAACCGCTCATCGTTACCTATCGGTCCAAAGCAGAAGGCGGGAAGGGGACAGCTGGTTATGCAACCCAGACGGATTACCTGTTGGATGCCGCTATAAAAGGGGCCGGGTTTATCGACGTAGAGTATCGAATGCCGCTTGAATTTAGACAAAAAATTTTTCAAACACGCGGCAAATCTAAAATTATCCTATCGAATCATCTGTCAGATGGAACTCCCACATCCGATCAATTAGAAGCGATTTTTAAAGAAATGGCCGCCACCGGTGCCGATGTTGTTAAAATCGTCACTCAAGCCCACGACCCTGACGATAATTTACGTGTCTTGAACTTGATACCTTTGGCAAAAGCGATGGGTGTTGAAGTGATACCCTTTTGTATGGGAGCCACAGGTCGTATGAGCCGCATCGCATCACCGCTTCTGGGGGGATATTTGACTTTTGCCGCTCTTGAAGCAGACCAGGAATCGGCCGCAGGACAGATTCCCGTGAGAGAGATGCGAAAAATTTTGGAGACATTAAAAGCGTGATGATTGATCAGCATACGGATTTGTATGGGGTGATCGGATCTCCCATCGTGCACTCCCTCAGTCCGGCTATGCATAATGCGGCCTTTGCGGCAATTGGCCGGAATGCGGTCTATTTGGCGTTCGAGGCAAATGACGTAAATGGATGTGTGCAGGGTATGAAAGGCTTAGGCATTAATGGCTTGAGTGTCACCATCCCGCACAAGACATCAATATTGCCCCTGCTGGATGAAGTCGATGAAATGGCGCAACAGATTGGGGCGGTCAACACGATCGTCAACGCCGATGGACGTCTTAGCGGCTATAATACCGATGCCTTTGGGGCTCTCAAGGCCCTGGAAGAGAAGACAGCCCTGTCGGGAAAGACCTGCCTTTTGATCGGGGCCGGGGGTGCCGCACGAGCGATTGGATTCGTCTTAAAAGAGCAAGATACTGAGATCATCATCGTCAACCGATCTGAAACACGGGGCCTTCAGCTGGCGCAACGCCTGGGAGGCGAATTTGTACCTTTGCAAGAGATTGAAACTGTGCAAACAGATCTGTTGATTCAAACAACGCCGGTTGGAATGTATCCGCATACCGACCAATCCATTGTGCCTCCAGGGGTACTGAAAGAAGGAATGGTCGTTATGGACATTATCTACAATCCATTTGAAACCCGGTTGATTTCTGAAGCAATCGCCCGGGGATGTGTGACCATCAGTGGGCTTGAGATGTTTGTCCATCAAGGTGCAGAGCAGTTCAGGCTGTGGACAGGTATGGAAGCGCCCCGGCCAGTGATGGCTCGAGCCGTCGAACAGGCGCTAAACCAAAAACGGTGATCATCAATATGATCCTATTTCGGTTAATACAGCATCCGTAAGATCATGAACAATTTCCCAGCCCGATCTCCAATTAACGCCGTTGTAAGGATTCCCAGTTCCAAAAGTATCACCCATCGATCCCTGATCGCAGCCGGGCTGGCCGAAGGCGAAAGTCTCGTTGAAAAGATCCTCGTCTGTGACGATACGCTCTATACGGTAAACGCACTGAAACAGCTGGGGGTGTCGATAGCCATACGCGATGAAAGTGCCGCCATTTCGGGTACAGGCGGTGTTTTTGTTCCAGCTCCGGCTGGTAAAGAAATCTATCTGGGGGACTCGGGGACATCTTTCCGGCTTCTCCTTTCCACTGTGGCCCTTGCCCGAGGAGAGTTCACGCTAAAGGGGAGTCCACGGATGGAGGAAAGACCGATCGCTGACCTTGTCGGGGCTTTGAATCATCTGGGCGTGAACACTGTATGTTCTAAACAAAATGGGTTCCCGCCCATATGTGTCAAAGCAAACGGTATTGTTGGCGGTCGGGTATCGATGACCGGTGATATTAGCAGTCAGTATATATCTTCGATCCTGTTAGCCAGTCCCTATGCACAAAAAGACGTCGAAATTAGTGTGGGCGGCAAATTGGCTTCAAGGCCGTATGTGGACCTTACCATAGAGGTTATGGAGCGGTTTGGGGTCAAGATTATTCAAGATGGATATCGGCATTTTAAAACTCATTGCGGCCAGAGATATCAGCCCCGCCAGTTTACGGTTGAAGGAGATCTTTCGAGTGCCTCTTATTTTTGGGCTGCAGCAGCCGTTACGGGCGGGACGGTAACCACCCATAACATCAGACCCATTGCCACGCTGCAGGGGGATGTCGGATTGCTCGATATCTTCCAAAAAATGGGCTGTCATATCGAAAAAGAAAATGACCGGGTAACCGTTCACGGTAAAAAACTTTCCGGAATTGAAGTGGATATGAGTGCCATGCCGGACATGGTGCCGACGCTGGCGGCGGTTGCCCTTTTTGCAAAGGGTAGGACCGTGATTCGAAATGTCGCCCATTTGGTTCATAAGGAAAGCAATCGCTTAAAAGCAGTCGCTACAGAGTGGCGCCGGGTGGGCGGCCAGGTGGAGGAACTGCAGGATGGATTGGTAATTCTGGGTCAACGACCGCTTCACGGCCTAACCGTAAAGGCCCATAACGATCATCGCATTGCCATGAGTCTGGCCGTGATCGGATTAAACGTGCCGGACATAAAGATCGCAGGCGATGAATGTGTCAACAAATCGTTTCCCGGCTTTTGGGGAAAATGGAACGCCCTAAAAGACACCTGAAAATGCAAAGTTATTTCTTTGCAAACCCTAACCCGGACGAGCCGGAACCAAAAAGGCTGGCTCGGCCGGGAATATCGAA
>CAZHAH010000077.1:0-24819 GCA_964530095.1 uncultured Desulfobacteraceae bacterium
CATAATCCGGGACTCGGCATTATGTGGGTTATGCCGAGCTCGGCATAATCGGCAAGGATGCGCTATCATCTTTTTGCAAAATATTTTCGCAAGATCTTTTTTGCGGCGGTTGCGTATTGACCCTTTTTAGCGATGTACTCTGCTAAATCACTTATTGCCGATTTGATCCATTCATTTTTCGACGCATATCGATTCTTCAATACATGGGTACTCTTTATCGGATGCCTCTATATCTCCGCTGATGAGGAGTACAAACGCCAGATTCGCCTGACCCAGGCCCTCATTTCTATCGGCTGCCTTCTGAGACCATTCAATCGACTCCTGATAATTTCCGGTTAAGTACATCAGCCATCCTAAATTGACCAGACTTCCGGCATGTCCGTTTTGCGCCGCTTTCTGCCACCATGTTTTCGCTAAAGCATAGTTTTTCTCGACTCCAAATCCGTCGAAGTACATCGATCCCAATTCCCCCATGCTTTCCAGGTGCCCTTTCTCAGCCGCCTTCTGCCAGTTTGCTTGGCCTTTGGCCACGTTCTGTTTTACGCCTTCACCCCGAACATACATCCCGCCCAAATCATGATAGGCCTCAACACAACCGGATCCGGCCGACTTCTCAAACCATTTGAAAGCCTTTTTTATGTCCTTCCTTACGCCCTCCCCATGATAGTACATCCGCCCCACCTGATACTGGGCCATGACATTTACTTGTTCAGCCGCTTTCCGATACCAACTAAATGCCTCCTTGGCGTTTTGTTTGACGCCCTTTCCCTCAGAGTACATCCGGCCCACCTCAAGTTGAGCATCTGTATGTCCCTGTGCCGCTGCGCGTTTGAACCATATGAATCCATTTTCGAAATCCTTGCTGACGCCTCGCCCATAACAATAAGCGATGCCGACTTGATATTGAGCACTGGCACGCTTCTTGTTGGCCGCTTTCCGATACCACTTTAGTGCATCTACAAAGTTCTTTTGCACGCCGCAGCCGCATTCATATAGCATCGCCAGATTTTCCTCCACATCGGCGTTCCCCTTTTCCGCAAGCCGGTGGTACCAACGGACAGTGGCGGCATAGCTTGTGCTATGAGCTGCTGAATCTACCTGTTGCTCCGTTTGCTGTGGTCCTGATCTCACCTGCAACCGCGCCTCTTTGATAATCTGCTCGGCTGCTTTTTGATACCATTTAACCGCCTTTTCGTTGTCCTTTTCTATTCCGACGCCTTTTTCATACATTAACCCGACGATGTTTTGGGCAGCGGTATTTCCCTTGTGGGCCGCCTCATGAAATAATGGAAACGCCTTTTGATACTTTTTACCTTTAAATAGTCTAAGCCCGGACCTGTATAACGATCCCGAATCTTTCGACTCTATGTGATGTTCTAGGTTGAATGAATCGATTTTTTATTCCGCTTTCAATGTTTTTTTACTATGGAGCTCCAATTCGGTCTTGGGGATTCCCAGGCAGTAAAGCATATTGATGATCTGATGCCCACTCAGGATCCCGTCCGTTTGAATATCTGTTTCATCCGGATTAAACGCAATGGATAAGCCCACATTCTTAATGAAATGCGATCGGGTCGATCCATCTCCTACCGCAATTACCTGATCCGCCCCGATTTTTTCCACGTTCATGATGAAGTCGAGGATTCCGTTCTTGCTTGTGCTGTTGATGATGGGTTCTTCCAGTTCCCCGGTGATAATGCCATCTGGGTCAACTCCCAGAGTATTTGAAAAGGCATAATCAACACCGGCGGCTTCGAATATTTCTTTGACAAAAAAATTAAATCCGGATGATAGAAGCGCAATCTTGAATCCCATAGACTTTAGAATATGAATCAATTCGATTGTCCCGGGATTTAGCCTTAGAAGCTTACTGCATACTTCCAAGTCGGAAATCGGAATCCCCTTCAACACGCGGGCATTTTCAATTAAACCTTCAATCTCATCTTCGTTGTGGTTTTTAAATTCAATATGGCGGTCCAGTGACTTGACCTTTCCGTCAATCTGGCCCAAAAAACTTCGCAATGAATCATGTTGGATCAAGGTGGACTCCACATCAAATACAATCAGTTTCTTCATGCGTTTGTAAATTTGCTCACTTTGAATCACGACACTCTGATGGATCTCGGTACACAACTGGCGCAATTGACCTTTCATTTGCTGAATGGTTTCGGTATGAGGCGCTGTGGGATCTCCTTTTATTTTACTGGTATCGATTACCATTTCCATCGAAAAGAATTTGCCACGGGCGATCATCCGGCATTTCTCAATATTGATGTTCCATTGGCAAAAGAAGGTTGAAACCTTGGCAATAATACCCGGTTGATCAATCCCCAAAACCGTAACGATATGGTGTTCTTTTTCAGCCAAATAGGTAATCTCATCTTCATTGTACGCGCCAAAGATGATTTTCAAACCGGTTTCAGGTTCTATTCCCTTTAATTCGTCGCATATCTCGTCTATCGAATTCTTAGAGCCGGCAAAATCGATTATAAGGAAGATGGAAAATAATCCCCTGCGACAATTTTCCTCGACATCGATGACATTACCCTTCAATGCAAAGATTTTGGCTGTAATCTGAGAAACCAGTCCCGGAGAATCGAGGCCGATTGCCGATAAGGTTATGATTTTTTTTGATTCAGTCATCATTTCAATCCTTCAAAATAAGGGTATTAATGTTCTGGTAATACCCGATGCGGAAGCCCGTGGGCGACAAATTCAACCGGGCAATTACACATATCAACCATTTCATCGGTAATTTCGGGATGATCGTGGTAATGTACGTGGCGATTTACACAAGCCACGGATTTTACATAACTGGATATAAACATGAGGTCGTGACTAACCATCAATATTGTCATTTTTTGATTAAGGTCTTTTAAAAGATCATAGATATCAGCCTGGCCCTTTGTATCTACGTTTGCGGTGGGTTCGTCTAAAAAAAGAATGTCCGGCTCCGAAACCAACGCCCGGGCAATAAAAATACGCTGGCGCTGCCCACCTGACATCTCGTCGATCCTATTATGGGAATAACGCCCCATCTCCATCCGGTCTAAAGCCTCTTGCGCTATTCGCCGATCCCTGTTTGAAGGTCTTGACCAGCGGCGGCCTGGATTTAATTTCCCCATCAATACAATATCCAGGGCGGAAACAGGGAAGTGCCTGTTTATATACATTTCCTGGGGTACATATCCGATTCGGTACGACACCCTGCGGGGCGGTTGGCCGAATATTCGAATGCTTCCCTTTTCAGCCACCAAAAGACCCAGCGACAGCTTGAGCAAAGTTGTTTTTCCGCCACCGTTGGGACCAATAATGGCGACAAAATCACCCGCTTTAGTTTTAAAATCAATATTCTCTAAAACCAGTCGGTGACCGTAGGCAAAAGACAAGTTTTTTATTTCGATGATAGGGTCATGCATGGGATGTTTTATTTTAAACCGAGTTTGATGGCACTCGCTGCTGCTCTTAGATTATCAGCCCAATTTGGCGCCAGAGGATCCAAAATAGCAACCCGCCCTCCGATCGCCTTGGCAATCACTTTGGCGCTTTTAGCAGAAAGCTGGCGTTGCACGAAAATTACCTTAATCCCTTTCGTTATTGCCTTCTGGATTAAGGCTTCTAATTGGGCCGACTTGGGATCTTTACCCTCTATTTCAACCGATATTTGCCCAAGTCCATATTCATTTGCAAAGTACCCCCAAGAGGGATGAAAAATCATAAACTGACGGCCCTTTTCTCCCGCCAATTTTTGTTGTATTTCCGCATCCAGATCCTCGAGTTCGCGTATGAATTGATGATATTTAGTTTTGTAAATCGAACGATGGAGCGAATCAATTCTTAAAAATGTGTTTAATATATGTTGCGCCTGAATTTTGACCCGTTTCGGAGAAAGCCAAATGTGGGGATCCAACCGTTTTGGATTTGAAGGTTTGGGCTTTTGTTTTTCGGAGCCGTTATGATGGAAGGTCTGTATCGGTATCTTGACAATCCCATAGTCAGTACGGATGACTTCCATTAAAGGGTTGGCAGCCGCAATCTTTGGCAGCCAACGGTTTTCAAATGGAACCCCGATGGCAAAATAGACCTTGGCCTTTGTTAATGCAACCATCTGTCGCGGTTTGGGTTCATAGGTGGCCGGGCTGGCACCTGGGGACACCATTGTATGAATCTCAACCAAATCTCCGCCTATCTTTTCTACAAAATACGTTTGGGGGGCAATGCTTACAAACACCGGCATCCGGGTCACAGCACCTGCACCGGTTGCAGCCATCAGCGCCATGAATGCGGTTAATACATTGACAGACGATTTTCCCAGCATCTGATTTGCTTTCCCTTTTCACTTTTGGTTTGCCATTTTGGTAAGAAATGGCAAACTATCGTTTAAAAAGATTTTTGAAACCGCTTGTAATATCAGGCTTTCTTTTTGTATCTCAAACCGATATTTTATGCAATTTTTTTGAGTGGATGGACGCTATTTGGTCCTTATCGCGTTGACGACCCCATGGCAACGACAGGCGGTGCTGACAAGAACCGGACCCTTTGAACGTCTCATCACGGATAATGCACGATCGATATCGGCCGGTCGATATCCACCTACTCCTGGAGCGAGTTGATGGCTGCGTACCACCACCGAATTAAAAGCCGAAGTATTTATTTTTTCAAGGAGACGGTACATATCCGGGTAACGTGGTTTGCGAGTCACGGTACAATATTCATCCGGCTCCGAGCAGTTGGATGGACATAGAAAGGCGGCATGGCTGACCCAAAGCTGGCTCTCTTCGGCACTGATCGGATTGGGCAGGTTTCGCCGAATCTCTTCGGGAATGGGTATCGGCGCAATTTGGATTTCTTTTTGCAGCAATCCCGTGATCAATGCCAAGGCGACATGCACCGGGATGGCCGGTATGATCCAATCCGGCTCCCGGCCCTGCTTAAGCCGAGTCACCAAATCGATAATACCATCGGTGGCGATCGTCTCAACGGGCTCATCCCATCCTTCAAGTGTCCTGGGATCGGAATCGACCAGAACCACTTGCGCCCGGGGATTCTCCGAAACTAAGGTTCTTACGGCTTTAGCACCGAATTTCCCGGCGCCGATTACCAAAAAAATATGTCCATCTGTGCGCTTGCGCATTAAATTATCAATCGCCCCCTGTTGCGGGTCAAACAGCATTGACAGAACAAACGCTTTTGGATATAGCCTATGGCCGGTCTACAAAACATAATAACCCCGTTCAAAGATACACCTAACCCAAAATCATTTATTGCAAAAGGAACATATCATGTCTGAACATCCTGACAAAGAAAAATGGATCGAATTGGCCCAAAAAGAACTCCGAGGAAAATCACTTGATGTCATCACATGGAAAACACCCGAGGGAATATCGGTCAAACCGATTTATTCCGCCGACGACCTGGAAGGTTTTGCGCACATGGATACCCTTTCCGGGTTGCCGCCTTTTGTTCGTGGACCGCGAGCCACGATGTATACGGGCCGACCCTGGACCATACGCCAGTATGCCGGTTTTTCCACCGCCAAAGAATCAAACACATTTTACCGCAAATGCCTGGCGGCCGGTCAAAAAGGCCTTTCCGTGGCCTTTGACCTTGCCACGCACCGTGGATATGATTCGGATCATCCCAGAGTTGCAGGCGATATCGGCAAGGCCGGGGTTGCCATCGATTCGGTTGAAGATATGAAAATCCTCTTTGACCAAATACCGCTCGATAAAATGTCGGTTTCCATGACCATGAACGGTGCTGTTTTACCGATTCTGGCCGGGTATATTGTCGCCGCTGAGGAGCAGGGGGTCAAACAGGAGCAATTGACCGGCACGATTCAAAATGACATTTTAAAAGAATTCTTGACCCGCAACACGTATATCTATCCCCCTGTACCTTCCATGCGGATCGTCTCCGACATCATTCAGTACTGTTCCGAACACCTGCCACGATTTAATACTGTCAGCATCAGCGGTTATCACATGATGGAAGCCGGGGCGGATTCGGTTTTGCAGACGGCCTTCACCCTGGCCGACGGACTGGAATATGTTCGCGCCGCCATAGATGCCGGGCTTGATATCGACACCTTTGCCCCACGGCTTTCGTTCTTCTTCGGGGTTGGGATGAATTTCTTTATGGAAATTGCCATGCTGAGGGCGGCCCGGTTTTTGTGGCATGAATTGATCAGCCGGTTCAACCCCCGGGACCCGCGTTCCAGCATGTTAAGAACCCATGTTCAGACTTCGGGTTGGAGCCTTACCCAACAGGATCCTTATAACAATATTATTCGAACCACGCTTGAATGTTTGTCGGCTGCTTTGGGTGGAACCCAGTCACTCCACACCAATTCCTTTGATGAAGCGGTAAGCCTGCCGACTGAATTGTCCGCGCGTATCGCCCGCAACACACAAATTCTTGTACAGGAGGAATCCCAAATCTGTCATGTGGTCGATCCCCTCGGTGGTTCTTATTATGTGGAAGCATTGACCGACGGAATCGCTAAAGAAGCGCGGCGCATTATCGACGAAGTGGAAGGCCTTGGCGGTATGGCCAAAGCCATCGAGTCCGGAATGCCGAAGTTGAGGATTGAAGAATCCGCTGCCCGACGCCAGGCCCGTATCGACAAAGGCGAAGATGTAATCGTAGGTGTCAATAAATACCAAATTGATGCAGAGGTTGATATGGAAGTGCTGGAGGTGCCCGGCGCCGTACGCGATGAGCAGATCGCGCGTTTAAAGGAAATCAAAAAGACAAGAGACAATGACGCCGTGAGGCGTGCTCTGGAGGCGATTACCCATTGCGCCGAGTCCCAAGGCAATTTGCTGGCAGAAAGTATATCCGCAATAAGGGACCGCGCAACCGTAGGTGAAATTTCAGATGCCATAGAAAAAGTCTTCGGGCGCTACGTGGCCACAACCCGCTGTATATCCGGAGTGTATGCGGCGGAATACGGCGCGAGTGAAATCCTGGATGAACTGCGGCAAAGGACCAAGATCTTTATGGAAAAACACGGCAGGCGGCCCCGCATGCTCGTGACCAAGTTAGGGCAGGACGGACATGATCGCGGGTATAAGGTAATTGCCACCGCCTATGCCGATTTGGGATTCGATGTCGATATCGGCCCCATGTTTCAAACGCCTCATGAAGCCGCCAAAATGGCCCTGGAAAACGATGTTCATCTAATCGGCATATCCAGCCTGGCTGCCGGGCACAAAGCCCTCGTACCGCAGCTGATCGAGGAATTGGCCGGACAGGGAGGACAGGATATTCTCGTCATAGTCGGGGGCGTCATTCCGCCCAAGGATTACGATTTTCTGTACAAGCAGGGCGCCAAACTGGTCTTTGGCCCCGGAACCCCGATCGTCGAGTCGGCCAACAAGGTTCTGAATGCACTCGAATTCGTGGAATGAAGAATTTTTTGTCGACTAAAGCGGTTGCCCGTCTTTTGAATGTCAATGAGAAAATGGTCTATTTTCTTGTTGCCGAAAAAGGATTGCCTGCTACCAAAATAACCGGCAAGTGGATTTTCCCTCAGCATTTAGTGGAACAATGGATAGAGAACAGCACCATCAACTACCCTGAATCAGCTTCCGGATCTTCTCCCTTTACCGGTTTGTTGATCGTCTGCGGAAGCAATGACCCCCTCCTGGATCGAGCGCTATCCCTGTTTAATGCGCTGTATCCCGATCTTGTGGCCGTTTTCGGCAACCTCGGCAGTATGGGCGGTTTGAAGGCCTTGCGCCGAAATGCATGCCATATCGCCTCCAGCCATCTGTTACAGGAAGATGACGTGGGATACAATTTTGAATTTGCGCTCAAAGAGCTTGATCAGATGCCGGCCATTGTGAATTTCTGTCAGCGTGAACAGGGGCTGCTGATAGCCAGGGGTAATCCCCAAAAGATTACCGGGGTTTCCGATCTTGCCCGATCCGGCATCACTATCACCAATCGCCCCCTGGGTACCGGCACGCGCCTTCTTTTTGATCGTGAACTCAAATCCTGTGGTCTTGATGGCGACAAGCTCCCGGGGTACCATCATGAATCACTCAAACATCTCGATGTAGGCCTTGAGATTTTGTCGGGTCGCGCCGATGCCGGTCCGGGAATTCGGGCCATCGCTGATCTTTTTGATATTGAATTCATTCCGTTTCGATGGGAAAGATACGATTTGATGATTTCCAAAGAACGGTTCTTTGAGGAAGGCGTCCAGCGTTTTTTGGCTCTCCTGCACGAAGCCCCGTTTAAAAACCTGACGGCAAATTTCTCCGGATACGACCTCAGCCTGACGGGGAAAATGGTTTACCCGGATAAATCAGAACAGCCCTGAACCAATAAAATATCATGAAATCATCATTCCTTTGACTCTCATGAGTTTAATTTATATCGCCATCGCACTGGGAACAATATACATCCTGTTGACCTTTTTAGCCACTTTTCTGGTCCATCAATGGCCCCGCAAACCGGTTCAAGAAAGCCCTGATTGGGGCTCCGTCCTGGATACTCGCATCCCGACAGCAAATGGCGGCTTCCTTGAAGTGTGGCGGGTGGAGCCGGTCGGCCGGCCCCGAGGTGTTGTCGTGTTGGCGCACGGGTGGAGCCGCAACCCGATCGCATGGTCGCCCGAGCCCGTCTTTTTGGAAAAATGGGATTTACGACTGTTATGCACAGTGCCCGCGATCATGGAAAATCGAGCCCTCATCGTTTTATGAATGCATTTCGTTTTGCCGAAGACATCGAGGCGGTTTTAAAATGGATCGATGAACCGGTTCTTCTTTATGGCCACTCGGCCGGAGCCGCCGCTACGGTCATTGCCGCACACCGAAGCCAGGAAAGAATCAAAATACAAACCCGCCCTAATGGCGACATCTCCTAAAACTGCTTGACAAGCAAAGCCGAAATGAGAAATGAGAGAGTGTAAATTCAACTATAGATGACTAAGTAAAAAGGTTCATATACAAGGCGTGGTATTTTTTCAGGAACGAGGCCATACATATAGTATGCCGAGTGTCTGAAAAAATGCTACAACGCAGTAGGTGGGACTTTTTACGACGCCATTAGCCTTGGACAGGAACCGATAAAAAATGAAAACAAATTTTAAGATTGGTGATAGGGCAACCATCACAAAAAGCTTTAGCGCCGCAGAGGTAAAACAGTTTGCGGATATGTCGGCCGATAACAACCCGCTCCACGTTGACGAAGAATATGCCCGCACGACACCGTTTGGCAAACCAATTGTGCACGGCATCCTGGTGGGCAGCCTGTTCTCAGGTCTGCTGGGGGAAAGGCTTCCCGGCAAAGGAACGATTTATCTGGGCCAGCATCTCAAATTCCTAAAACCGGTTTTTATCGGCGCGCCCGTGACCGCTTCGGTCGAAATTACGGATATCCGTCAGGATAAGCCGATTATCACATTGAAAACCGTTGCTGTTGATGCTTCCGGGGAGATGGTGGTTGAAGGTGAGGCGGTCGTTAAGTATCCGCACTAATCAAATTTTAAAAGATGTTGTTGTTAGACCCTTGTGAGAAATGCAAATACCGAAAATCACCATCGCAGAAATCATCGATCGTTACGAGACCTTACTCTTAGACGCGTACGGCGTCCTGGTTCATACCGAAGGCGCCCTTGAGGGGGCAGTCCATCTCATCGACAAACTCAACCGCACCGGCAAGACCTACTACATCGTGACCAACGATGCCTCCAAGCTGCCGCAGACATCCGCCGCACTCTTTAGAAGCTACGGATTAAACCTTCAGCCGGAGCAGATCATTACATCCGGCGGACTCCTTAAGCCCTATTTTGCCAAACACCATCTCCATGATGCCCGTTGCGTGGTGATGGGACCGGAAGACAGTATCCGTTATGTGGAGCTTGCAGGCGCTCGAATCGTTTCCCCGTCTGAGGCATTCGATGTGCTCGTGATCGGGGATGAAGCCGGTTATCCTTTTCTTGAGACCGTGGACATCGTGTTAAGCGCCATATTCCGCAAAATCGACCAAAAAGAACATTTGCACCTTTTACTGCCCAACCCGGATTTGATTTATCCCAAAGCCGGCCGGAACGTCGGGATCACCAGCGGGTCCATCGCCCACATGTTTGAGGCGGCATTGAAACAGCGATATTCAAATCGCCCCGATCTGCGCTTTGTCCGTCTGGGAAAACCGCATGCTGCCATATTTAAAGAAGCCTTTCGCCGCTGCGGCCACCGCAACATAGTAATGATCGGCGATCAGCCGGAGACCGATATTCGCGGGGCCAACCGGGTGGGGATAGACTCCGTTCTGGTAACCAATACGCTGACCGCTTCCCAGGAAGCATTTTTGAAAGACGGATTGCGCCCAACTTACCACATGCGATCACTCAGACCCTAGGCCGGACAAGCAGGAATTGACGATTGAATATTGATAATTGCATATCTGTGGATGTCGCTTCGCTCCGTCATTTTTATGATCGCTTTTTTATAAATGCTCCGCCGGAGGCGGACCTTAAATATTCAATATTCAATCGAAAATATTCAATTATAAAATACTAAGGTACCCCGCTATGCGTATTGAGCCATTTCGATTGGAAAGATATTTCGCTAAGTATGAATTTGAAGCCCCTTATCTATTGGGCACCTCGGATTGTGAATCCATCACAATTGGCGAACTCCTAAAGATGGAGGCGGGCTCGGAGAACGAATTTCTGGATTTAAGGCTCGGATACACCGAATCAGAAGGCCATCCTTTACTACGCGAGCAGATCGCTAACCTGTATGAGGGCATCGCACCGCATGAGGTCCTTGTACACTCCGGTGCCGAAGAGGCCATTTTCAATTTAATGAACGCCCATCTGTCTCAGGATGACCATATGATCGTCCATTATCCCTGCTATCAGTCCTTGATGGAAGTGGCCAAATCGATTGGATGTGAGGTGACCTTCTGGAAAGCCCGGGAAAGAGACCATTGGGCCTTGGACCTTGATGAACTCAAGAGATGCTTGCGCCCCAACACAAAATTGGTGGTCATAAATCTTCCGCATAATCCCACCGGCCACCTCATGCCGCATCATGAATTCAGCCAATTGGTCAATCTTTCTCAGACCCACGGTTTTATCATTTTTTCGGATGAAGTTTATCGTTTTCTTGAATACGAAGCGGGAGATCGCCTGCCCGCGATTTGTGAGTTGGATGATAGGAGCATTTCTCTGGGCGTCATGTCAAAATCTTTCGGTCTGGCCGGACTCCGTATCGGCTGGATCGCCACCCATAACCGCAGCCTGTATCAAAAGCTTGCCTCATACAAAGACTATACCACTATCTGCAACAGTGCCCCGAGCGAATTTCTGACCTTACTGGCCTTGAAAAACAAAGACCGTCTGTTGAAAAGGAATTTGGGTATTGTTAAGCCGAATTTAGCACACGCAAATTCTTTTTTTAAGCGCTATGCGGAGCTGTTTTCATGGATTCCACCTAAGGCGGGGCCAATCGCCTTTCCGGGCTTGAGGCAGGGAAATGTTGAAAAATTTTGTCACCAACTGGTTTCACATGCGGGAGTTCTCCTAGTTCCAGGCACGCTGTATGACGTTTCCAGCATCAATTTCCGTATCGGCCTTGGAAGAGTTAATTTTAAAACATGCATCCATAAACTGGCGGAATATTTAAATGCCGAATTCAAATCTTAAGGAGGAAATATGGGAACAGATATTCAGAAGATAAGAGTTGCCGTAGTACAGTCAGCCCCTGTACTCTTTGATCGCGAGGCAACCCTCTCAAAAACCTGTGACCTTCTGGGTGAGGCCGCCGCACAGGGCGCCAAGCTGGTTTTGTTCCCGGAAGCCTATATTCCCGCTTATCCGAGAGGACTTAGTTTCGGCACGGTAATTGGGCATCGAACCCCGGCAGGTCGCCGTGTATGGCAACGTTACTGGGAAAGCGCCGTTGAGGTGCCCGGCACGGCAACAAAAGCGCTCGGAGAGGCAGCCCGCGAAGCCAATGTCTATTTCGCTATCGGCGTTATCGAACGCGACCTCCAGCGCGGCCCGGGAACCCTCTACTGTACCCTTCTCTATTTCGGGCCGAATGGCCAACTATTAGGAAAACACCAGAAACTCAAACCCACGGCCGCGGAACGACTCATCTGGGGAGAAGGCGATGGGAGCACGCTCACCGTATTGGATACCGAATTCGGTAAAATCGGTGGTTTGATCTGCTGGGAAAATTACATGCCCCTTGCCCGAATGGCCATGTATAACAAAGGCGTTGAAATCTACCTGGCGCCGACGGCGGATCCACGCGACACCTGGCAGGCAACCCTGCGCCATATCGCCTGTGAAGGCCGATGCTTTGTCATGGGGTGTAATCAGTTTATGACCAAAGACATGTATCCCGACGATCTTGAAGGGCTGGAAGAACTAGACCTTCAGCCGGAAGTCATGTGTCGTGGTGGAAGCAGCATTATATCTCCGCTTGGCGAAGTGATTGCAGGGCCGCTATATAATGAGGAGGGGATACTGTATGCCGACCTCGACCTAAATGACATTACGCAGAGTAAATATGATTTTGATGTCGTAGGCCACTATGCGCGTCCGGATGTATTTCAGCTGGTTGTCAATGAGAATCCGGCCCTTGCGGTGGTAACAAAATCCAAAAAATAGACATGCATCGGTATTATCCCCTAAGGCAACATTGGAGAATTCTTAAATGGCAACCGAATTTTCTATTTTTAAAAAGACGATCAAGGACTATTTAAAACAGATCCAAGAAATCGATCTCAAACCGCTGGCCACTCGCCTTGGCGCAGAGTTGGATGACGAAAACCTAATCGTTCCATTATTTGACAAGCCGTATCGTGTTTCCAACTACGGCATCATCGGGCCGACCGGGAATCAGGCCGACGTCGATATCTGCGTGATTCTCTCAAAATACATACTGATGTGCCCCACAGACTTCCCCCGGGGCAAAGGATGGGTTTCTTACCGCGACTTTAGAGACACCGGCCCTTTGACCGTCTATTTTCCAGATAACGTTGAGCGACCGATTGCGGCGCATTTCTCAGGCAAACCCGATCGTCTGAAAGCGGCCAGCCTGGCTCTGGGCGGATTTCCTCCGCCAAGCGCACCGGCGTATGATTTGGTCATGCAATTCGACGCCCTTCCGCGAATTGCATTACTTTTATTATTTAACGACGCCGATGCTGAGTTTCCGGCCCAATGTTCGGTGCTGTTCCAGAAAACAGCAGACCAATTCCTGGACCCCGAATGTTTGGCAATGCTGGCTCGAATTCTGTCCGTCAGGCTGTATAAGATTGCTAAAAAGAATAGCAGGTAGGTTGATACGACATGTATTTTCTGGCATTGAGTATTACCTGTTCTACCTTAAATCACCTCATCTTCAAGGCGTTTCAGCGTTGGAACATTGCAATCCTTTCTGCCATTGTGACCAACTACTTAATTTGCATTTTTATCGGATACATTTCCCTGGACAAGGCTATTTTTGACGTTTCACTTTGGCATCAAAAATGGTTTTTTTATTCTTGGGTGCAGGGCTGCCTGCTCATTGGGTCTTTCTTTTTGATGGGGTTAGCCACCCAGCGCAGCGGTATTGGTGTTGCGGCGCTGTCGAGTCGACTGGCTGTTGTGATACCAATCCTGGCCGCCTTTATCCTCTATGGCGATTCACTCAATTTTTTTAAGTTGACAGGCATTGTGGGTGCCATCATCGCACTTTATCTGAGTTCGATCGAATCGGAATCTTTAAAAAAATTGAGAAAGGACTCGGCCCCCATCCTACCCTTAACACTTTTCATACTGTTTGGTTTTCATCTAACATTTGCCAAATACGTTCAGGAATTTCATCTGAACCGGATTTCATACCATGGCTATGTGATGTTTGCCTTTGCCTCTGCTTTCCTGATTGGTCTATTGGCCTTGGCATATTGCCTTATCAAGAGAACGATCGCTATCGGACGGAGGGAAGTCGGGGCCGGCATAATGCTTGGGATCAACAATTACGGCTCTATCTATTTTTTGATCCGCACTCTGGGGCAGAAAGGGTGGGAAAGCTCGGTTATCTTCCCCACCATTGGTGTTTCGGTAGTCATATTAAGCTTTTTAGGCGGTTCTATCCTGTTTCAAGAAGGCGCATCCTGTCGCAAGTGGATTGCCATGGCCATTGGCGTAGTGGCGATTCTTTGCATCAACCACTAAAATCTTTGTGTTGTTTTTTATCAAAATCTTGGCTATAAAGCACCGCTGTCTTTTTACAGAAAAGGTGTCTTATGCTTCACAAGGCAAGACTCAAAGACATAAAAGCGATTCACGGATTGCTCAATGAATACAGTTCCAAGGGCGAACTTCTACCTCGCCCTTTAAGCGCCCTTTATGATCATTTGCGAAGTTTTTCAGTCTATGTGGATGAAAAGGAAAACAGGGTTGTGGGCTGCTGCGCCTTACAATTCTGCTGGGAAGATCTGGCCGAGATACGCTCATTGGCCGTTCATCCCGATCACACACAGAGAGGCATTGGAACCAAACTTGCCGAAACCGCACTTGAGGAAGCAAAATCATTCAACATTCAAAAGATATTTACGCTTACCTACCGCCCCGGCTTCTTCGAACGCTTCGGCTTTGAGCAAATCGACCGCTCGGAGCTTCCCCTAAAAATCTGGGGAGACTGTTTATTATGTGTCAAATTCCCCGATTGCGACGAAATCGCCATGATGAAAACGGTTGAATATTGAGATGGCTAGGTGTAGATGGCATTCAACGGGATAGGAGGGTACTTCAAGACGCCGGGTTTGGGGAGGATATGTTGTCCACTCACCGAAAGCCAGTTCAAATCGGATTTGAGCTCCCTCAATTTCCCATCTTCCGGTGACTGTGCCTGGCTGGTGTAGGAATATACCGCCTGAAAGATACAGATGGAACTCTGGCCTTTATGCGCCACGGCATAATTTCGCTTTAATGTGCGCGGTAAGATATGATTCATTTCGGCGATATGATTCATTTCTCTGTCAGTAAACTTCATTAGAATCGCTTTTGAAACCCCTCTTTCTGAAACCCGAATCAGCGCCCGCGCCTCGCTGCTTCCCGCATACACCGTCGTAATACAAGGGATCCGCCTTAAAAACTGCGCCGCCACGATTGTTGCGGTCCGGCGCCCGCCGACCATCACCGGTAGTCCATAGTACTCAAAAAATTTCTTTTGAATGTCCTCGGCATAGCGGTCGCCTTTTTCATAAATATCTTTGGAAATATATCTCAAATTGCGGGCTAAATCCTCTGCAGCGTCCGCAATTGGCCAATCGATCCGCACGTGAAAATGAGAAAGCATATAACGATTTTTCTTTTTGCCAGCCGGATCTCTTTGAATCAGCAGGGCATAATCCACCGGCAATAGGAATTTTAAAAAATTAATAAAGTGGGCTGAATCAAGGTATTTCTGATTCCGGTCAAATTTGCCCGACAGCGGAAGCCCCTCACAGCCCAGCAGATTTTTTTTGGTGGTCCGGTTGACGTCAAAAAAGCGAATGTACTTTTTTTCTACAGGCGGAATTATATCTTCTACAAACATGACCAGAAACGTATTCTGGTTTTCATATTCCACATCCGGAATGCGTGCACGCGGTTTTAACTCGCGCTTTTCAACAAAGGGGTAGGCGAGCTTCTTGGTAACAAAATTCTTATACGAATCGGTGAGTGCATATTGAAGCATGAATTGGTCGAGTTCATCTCTTAATAGCTCATAATAAGAACGCCGCAGGCGATCGACCTGGCTGAGTTCCTCTCTTACGCTCCAGAATGCCAACGTTCCCCCCCCCTTTAAAAGTTCCCAGCGAGTATTTCTACTATAAATACCACCTCTTAACGATAGCGTCAATCTGAATCTGAGGATTAATGATTCACTCTTTCTATCAACGCATACAATTTCTCTCTATAGCGATAGGCTATATAAACAACAGCTAGGCACCCACTGAGCATCAAGGCCAATAATCCGAGCTTCTGTTCAAATAAGTAATCACCTTGTATGCTTAACATCAGGGTCCCCGGCAGGCGCCCAATCGCTGAAAGAACGATAAAAACCCGTAAAGGCAGATGACTCATTCCCAAAAAAAAACAAAAGTAATCCTTGGGAAAGCCCGGAAAAACAAATAGCAGGAATATAACCAGAATGCCCTGACGATTGAGAAGCTTGTCGAATTTTTCCAGGTGTCTGGGTGGAACAAGCCTTCTGATATAACGCTTTCCGAAAAAGCGGCCGATAGAAAAGTTTAGCCATGAACCCACAGTCAGAGCAATGCTCGAAAATAGAAAACCCGGCCAGGTCCCGAAAAGATATCCCCCGATGAATCCCGTAGCTTCACCGGGTATGGGCGCAAACAGGACTTGAAACATTTGGATACAGATGAAAATGACAGGCGCCAGCGCTCCAAAGGATGAGATAAAAGCCTTCACCTGTTCACGGTTGGAAAAAAAAGCGTAATAGTACTCGATTTTCTCCCATATCGGAACACGATATATATAGATTACGACCCCCGCAATCACTGTGAAGGCGACGGCTCCAAAGAGTTTATATTTCGACCGTATAGAATTGGGAAACATTTATTTTTACGGTCCCAGAGCCGCAACGGCCGGTAAAGTCCTACCTTCTAGAAGAGCAAGGAAGGCCCCGCCGCCGGTCGAAAGGTAAGATACCCTATCCGCCTCCCCGGCAGCATGCAGGGCGCTTAGCGTATCCCCTCCGCCAACGATTGTCAGAGCTTTTGAACCGGCCACCTTGCGTGCCATGGTCATCGTCCCCCGGCTGAATGCTTCCATTTCAAAAACACCCAAAGGGCCGTTCCACACGATAGTTTGGGCATCATGCAGAACTTCTCCGTAAAGCTCGGACGTTGCGGGCCCAACATCCATTATGATCCAATCGTCGGGGATTTCCCTCACGGAGACCTTTGCCGTTTGGGCTTTAGGGTCAAATTTGTCAGACACGACGACATCCACCGGAAGATAGAAGGCGACTTTGCGTTCAGCGGCTTTGCTCAGTATCAATCCGGCGGTCTCGATCAAGCCGGCTTCGGTTTTGGAGCATCCCACAGAGTACCCCTGACTTTTTAAAAAAGTATTGGCCATCGCACCGCCGATAATCATCTTGTCTACTCGTTGGAGCATATTTTCAATCGCTCCTAGTTTGGATGATACTTTGGCACCGCCCAGAACGGCTACAAAAGGGCGTTTGGGATTAGACAGCGCTTTTTCAAATTCACTGAACTCCCGCTGAAGCAAAAGTCCAGCCACCGAAATCTTGGCAAATTTGGTTACCCCTACGACCGAAGCATTTGCGCGGTGGGATACGGCAAAGGCGTCATTGACATAAATGTCGCCAAGTTTCGCCAAAGCCTTGGCGAATTTCTCATCATTGTCTTGCTCTTCGGGATGAAACCTTAGATTTTCAAGAAGCAAGATATCACCCGCGTCCATTTTAGAAATCATATGTTCAACTTCAGTACCGACACAATCGGTCGCCATTTTAACTTCGTGGCAAAGGAGTTCTCCCAACTTGCGTGCCACGGGGACAAGGCTCATCTCAGGAACGATTTTCCCTTTGGGACGTCCTAAATGCGAGGCAACCACCAACTTGGTTTTCTGTTGCTGAATATATTTCAGAGTGGGAAGTGCAAATCGGATGCGGGTATCATCGGTGATGGTTTGGTTTTCGTCCAGGGGAACATTGAAATCGACGCGGCAGAGGACCCGTTTGTCTTTGAGCTCGACATCTCTGATCGTTTTCATACGTTCCGATCTTTCCGTTGAACCGTTTTAGATTTATTTTTTTTACGATGAAGCGATTTTTTTCTGGACCATCTTTCCCAGAAATTCACCATCCCGGCCGCATAAGCCCTGTCGATGGATTCTTCCTGGATTTTTAAACCATCCGTTCCCCCTAGGGCGGTCTGCAGACATTCGGTTTTACAATAACAGACAAAACAAGACTCCGGTGAGTTTCTCAAACCATCCTCTCCCAGGGGAAAAACATTTTCCAGGATTCCAAAACAGGCCGGATATTCTTTTTTGCGTTTCTCCATCTTACCTCAGAAAACCTTCTCTTGGCATTTTAGCCGATATCCTCAAATTCCTGATTCATCTGGGCGATATAACCTTGGTCGGCAAAACTGAAATGGCTGTTGTCGCCGATAATGAGATGGTCATGCACGGTCATCCCCATAACTTTGCCGGCGAAAACAAGGCGCCGTGTTAAAGTTATGTCATCTTGGGACGGTTTCGTGTCCCCCGAGGGGTGATTGTGAGAAAAAATAAGGGCCGCTGCTTTGTGATTCAAAGCCGCTTGAATCACTTCACGCGGATACACGGAGCTTGCTGTTAGTGTGCCTTCAAAGAGGACCTCCGTTGCGAGGACCCGATTGCGTGCATTCAAAAAAACAGCTATAAAACATTCGCGGTTTTTATCTCGAATTCGGTGATACAGGTATTGAAACAGTTCTTTGGAATTGTTGAGCGGGTTTTTATGAATCAGCTTTTTCTCAAGGTATTTGTCGGCCGCGGCTTTGATAAGCTTAAGACCCAATATGTTCTTGGGGCCGATTCCCTTTATTTCCTGCAGCTCGCCGGCAGATGCTTCAAAAACACTTTGGAGCGTTTCAAATCGCTTTAACAGCGCCTTGGCGGCATCTTTACAATCTTTACGCGGCGTCGCCAGCGTTAGAAGAAGTTCGATGATTTCGTAATCATGAAATCCCGACAAACCGGATGCCAGGAATTTCTTCTGCAGCCTTTGCCGGTGGCCTTCGCCCTTATGCTTCAAGCTCTCACCCTATACTCACTTCTCGGCCAACCTCACAACCCCGGCAATCCTTTCCCCGGTCTGCATGCCCATGAGCTTTACACCCTGTGTGTTGCGGCTGATAACGGACATCCCCGCAATGGACATTCTCAAAATTTTGCCTGCATTCGTCATCAGCATCATATCATCATCTTCGTCCACCAAAAGGATTGCCACTACTCGACCATTGCGTGCGCTGGTTTTAATGGTGATAACGCCCTTGCCCCCCCGTTTCTGGATCGGGTACTCGTCGATTGAGGTTCTTTTTCCAAATCCGTTTTCGCTGACCGCAAATAAGGTCTGGCCATGGCTTAAGACTTCCATTCCGACAATCCGGTCTTCCGGTTCCAGTCGCATTCCGCGAACACCCATGGCAATTCTGCCGGTTGGACGAACATCGGCTTCATGAAAGCGGATGGATTTACCGTTGGCTGAGCCCAGAAAAACGTTTAAGGTGCCGTCGGTTATTCTGGCCTCAATCAACTCATCGCCTGGCATGAGACCCAAAGCGATTATGCCGCCGGCCCGAGGCCGGCTGTAAGCCATAATGTCTGTTTTTTTGATCATTCCCTCGCGGGTAGCCGTCATTATATGATATCCGGGCTCAAAAGAAGGCACGTTTAAAATGGTGGTAACCCACTCATCCTTGTCTAAGTTTAAAAGATTGACGATGGCTTTGCCGCGACTTAGGCGCCCGGCCTGAGGGATTTCATATACTTTGCGCCAATAAACCCTGCCCTGATTTGTAAAAAAAAGAAATGTATGGTGGGTGGAGGCCACAAAAAGATGGGCCACAAAATCTTCCTCCTTGGTCCCCATGGCGGTTTTGCCTTTCCCGCCGCGGCGTTGGCTCTGATACAGAGTGATGGGATTGCGTTTGATATAGCCGGTGTTGGAGACCGTCACCACCATATCTTCCTCAACAATCATATCTTCAATGGTTAATTCTTCTGTGGCTTCCACGATTTCGGTCAGGCGTTCATCGCCATATTCATTCTGAGTCTCGCTCAGTTCTTCTTTCACAATGTTAAGCACCAGCCTTTCACTGCCCAGAATTTCCTTATAGCGGGTGATATCTTTGATAAGACCTTCATACTCCTCCACAATCTTATCCCGCTCAAGCCCTGTGAGCCTCTGAAGCCGCATGTCCAAAATCGCCTGGGCCTGCACCGGTGTTAGACTAAATACCTTCACCAGTCTGTTTTTGGCTGTCTGAGGTGTTGCCGATTCTCGAATCAGGGCGACCACTTGATCCAGATGGTCAAGCGCACGTTTGAGGCCTTCCAAGATATGCGCCCGATCTTCGGCTTTTTTCAAATCATATTGGGTCCGCCTGACAATGATTTCTTTGCGATGACGAATGAAGTATAAAAGGAATTCTTTGAGGCTTAATATTTCAGGACGGTTGTTGACCACGGCCAGAAAAATGATTCCGAATGTATGCTCCAGCTGAGTGTGTTTATAAAGCTGATTGACAATTACACCCGAGACCTGATCTTTTTTGAGTCCGATGGCGATCCGCATTCCTTCGCGATCGGATTCGTCTCTGACATATTTAATCCCCTCGATTTGCTTGCTTTTGGTTAGATCGGCGATCTTTTCGATTAGTCTGGCCTTGTTGACCTGATAGGGGATCTCGGTAATAGTAATGGTTTCCTGTCCGCTGCGTTTATCCTTTTCAATAATCACCCTTGCGCGCAGACGGATGATGCCTCGCCCCGTCCGGTAAGCTTTGCGGATTCCAGCGGTGCCGTAAACGGTGGCCGCCGTTGGGAAGTCCGGCCCCGGGATCAGTTTTATCAAATCCTCCCACGTCAGGTCCGGGTTATCGATCAGGGCCTTAATCGCATCAATGACTTCGGAAAGATTGTGGGGCGGGATATTGGTCGCCATGCCCACGGCAATACCCGATGCGCCGTTAATCAACAGGTTGGGAAGATTGGCCGGGAGCACCGATGGCTCGACTAAGGATCCGTCATAGTTGGGAACAAAATCAACCGTATCCTTATCCAGGTCATCCAGCATCCGATGAGCCAGTTTGGCCATGCGGACTTCGGTATATCGCATGGCGGCCGGCGGATCCCCGTCGACGGAACCAAAATTCCCCTGTCCGTTTACCAGCGGATATCGCAACGAAAAATCCTGCGCCATTCTCACAATGGTATCGTATACGGCCGTATCTCCGTGAGGATGATATTTTCCGATGACATCACCGACGATCCGGGCGGACTTTTTATAAGGTTTATTCCAATCGTTTTTGAGCTCGCGCATGGCATAAAGAACCCTGCGGTGCACGGGCTTTAAACCATCCCGGATATCCGGCAATGCCCTGCCAATAATGACGCTCATGGCGTAGTCGAGATACGATTTTTTCATTTCGCTCTCGATACTTACTTCCGACATACTTTCCGGCATTAACATAGATTCACCCAGTTAAAAGTTCGATGCGTTATTCGCTACTAGGCTCAACAAATTCCTGGTAGCTGGCCCGATAGATTTCGGTAAGGGTCAAAAAAGCGGTAACCGTCAGCGGGCCGTATATTATCCCCAGAATTCCAAAAAGCTTTAATCCTCCCATGATCGAAAGGAATACCAAAAGCGTGTGCATTTGAACCCTTTTCCCCACCAGCCGGGGTTTTAATAAATATTCAACCCCCGTGGATAAGACCAAATAAAAAATGACAAAAAAAATGCTGGCGCCGATACTTCCCTTTAGAAAAAGAAAGATCGCCGCAGGTATGAATACGAGGCCGACTCCCAAAATTGGCAGGAAGGCCAAAAGTGACATGATCACACCCCACAAAAAGGGCGAATCCAAGCCGAATAGGGCAAAAACGATTCCACCCAGCAGCCCCTGAATGAGTCCTCCAAGTCCATTAATGATCAAAATAGAACCCGCCATATCTTTAAATTTGTCAATCAGTCTAATGTCCTGATCGCTTGGCAGGGGCGAAAGGTTGACAATAAATCTGATCAGCTTCCCGCCATCGATCAGTAAAAAGTAAATGATCAGCAACATTAGAAAAAAGTTGACAAAAAAGTTCAGCATATTGGATGCGACGGCCCTGGCCTGATTATACAAGAAAAGACCAACCACCTTTCCTATTTGAGAAACGGCCTTGTTGAGGTCTTCACTGCTCAGTTGCAGATTAAAATTGGTTAAAAACAAGTTGATCTTCTCCAGAACTCTACTCCCTTCCAACAGATTTTTAAGCTGGTCATCCAATACCGCCCCTTTGGCCGTGAGATACAAATCGTAGGCTTCTTTGGACAAAATCCCTACAAAAAGTAAAATCGGAATAAAGAGGAGGCAAAAAATAACCAGGCAGGTGATCAGGGAGGCCAGGGAAGGTTTCACCTTATCTTCTATTTTAAAAAAATTGTAGACCGGACTAAAGATTCCGGTCACCACCGCCGCGAGAACAATAATCGATACGAACGGCCACAGGAGTCTTCCCAGCATAAAAATAGAAACAAAAAAAAGCGCTAAAAAAAACCACAATATCAAATCTTGGGGTGCCTTTTTGCCCATTTTGTCATCCTTTATTATATCCTGAAACCGATGCCTCGTTCTAAAATCCTTGTTCCCCCCGTTGTGCCGCAAGGGACCCAAAAGCCCAACGCGGCCTATTTATCTTCTTAGCTCATAAAACGCTTTGAGAATCGGTGAATGGGTGAACCCCGGTGCTCCCGTTACAGGCAGTTGATAGGAACACCGAAGAATTAATGAAGAAGGGGTGTTTGCGATGTTGAAAGGCAGGCTTTCTACTCGCTGATATAACCGCCGGCCACCAACAAAAGAAGGATCTCATAAACGACAACCGCCACATAGTTGTGGAAAAGGGCGAAAACAATACCACCTCCGACAATTCCTGGAACTGCAAACAGAACCAAGATCCCTAATTTCCTACTGATACTCATTTTCCACTCGCTCCTGTTAACCGCTTTTATTCAAATTGCCAATGGTTCGTTTCGATCGGAACACAGTCCATAAACCTTATATTTTAGATAGTTAGCATATTTTTTTTATCTGGTGAATATGTACCAATATCAGGCCCCAAAGTAAAGCAAAAAATGGCTTCCTTTCCTCAGCGGAGCGACATTAGCGTTCAACAATCATGGCCATCCCCATACCGCCACCGATACACATGCTGATGAGTCCGGTATGATACCCTTGGCGTTGCATGTGGTACATTCCCGTTACCATCTGGCGCGCTCCGGTACAACCGATGGGGTGTCCCAAAGAAATCCCGCTGCCCAACTCATTGGGACGATCATTTTCGATCTTGAGTTCACGCATGCAACCAATGGCCTGTGCGGCAAACGCTTCGTTGAGTTCGATCATATCGATGTCATCCAGAGATCGATCGGCAGCCTTTAAAGCTTTACGGATGGCGGGCACAGGCCCCAATCCCATGTAGGCCGGATCGACCCCTCCGGCAGCGAACGCCTTAATCTTTACAATCGGATCGAGTCCTATTTCCTGAGCTTTTTCGGCACTCATCAATAGGACCGCTGCCGCTGCATCATTTATTCCGGAAGCATTTCCGGCTGTTACCGTTCCATTCTTTTTAAACGCCGGCCGCAGCTTGGCCATCTTTTCCAGGCTGGTTTCCAACGGGCGTTCGTCCCTATCAAAAACGGTGTCGCCTTTGCGGGTTTTAATAACCACCGAAACGATCTCAGGCGCGAAAACACCATCGGCAATCGCCTTCATCGCCCGGTTGTGGCTCAGCACTCCCAACGCATCCTGTTCTTCTCTTTCGATCCCATACATTTCCGCAATATTTTCCGCCGTCATCCCCATGTGATAGCCATAAAAGATCTCATAAAGCCCATCGAAGACCATCAAATCATAAATATCCCCGATACCGGTCAATTCCATGCGATGCCCCCAGCGTGCCTTGGGCAAGGCCATCGGAACATTGCTCATGCTCTCCTGGCCACCTGCCAGAACCACATCGGCTTGCCGGGTCATAATGGCGTTTGCACCCAGGGCAATCGCTTTCAGCCCCGATCCGCAAACTTTATTAATGCTGAAGGCGGGAGTCTCTTTTGGAATTCCGGCCTTTACCATGGCCTGGCGGGCCGGGTTTTGCCCCTGGGCCGACTGGAGGACATTACCCATAATCACTTCATCAATCGTGATAGGAACAGCTGAATCGTCCCAGGTGGCGTATTCCTTTTCAAGCTCAGTTAGGCCCTGTGGTTTGAGTTTGTCGGGTGCGTATTCTTGCATTTGATCACTTTTAACCGGTCTTACTTGAATCTTTTCTAAAACCTCCTTCATAACGATCGAACCCAGCTCAACCACGGATACGCTCTTTAATCCACCCCCAAAGGTGCCGATGGCCGTCCTCGATCCACTAACAATAACAACATCTCGCATTTTACAAACCTCCTCTGTTTGGCTACGGAAGCCGACTTTTTCCCGCTTTTCAGCACAAAAAAGCGATTAAATCAATAAGGAATGATTCAGCGATAGGAAAGTTTACGCTTTTATCACTATGACGTCTAAATTGCGAGTCTTGTTATTCGCGATTTGACAAATCATTTTTTCGTGCTACACTGTTTCCGTGCTACACGGAAATAATCGATGCATTCACTCAGGAGGAATCCCATGGCTAATCTGACGATAACCGTTGAAGATGAAACCCTTAAAAAGGCCAGGATGCGTGCATTGGAGCATGGCATTTCCGTAAATGGCCTGCTGCGGGAGTACTTGGAAAGCTATGCCGGTGTGCGAAGTGAACAGTTAAAAGCGGTACGGGAAATCATCGCGCTGTCCCGCGCATCGAAATCGCGCCGGGGAGAGCGCAAATGGAATCGTGAAGAATTGTACGAACGACAATGATCCGGTCTTTTTTCGTCAATTTTTAATAGTGATTTGTTTAAGTGTCTATTTTTTTGAGGAAATAATGACATACCTGCTGGTTACGCCGATTATTTTTTTCTTTTGCATCGCCGCTACCACTCCCGCATTGAAACGCTCCGAGGAGAGTGGCGC
>CAZHAH010000078.1:0-24609 GCA_964530095.1 uncultured Desulfobacteraceae bacterium
TATTTACAGATTTGCTACCTGAATGCCTTATTAAGAGATCAAGAGTCCTGAATTTGTAAAAACAGCCTTGGCGGAGTCGAAACGAGCCGATGCGGTTGTCTATGATCAGGTTCCCCCGGATTCATCGCCCCGGATTGTAAACGACATCGTAAAGATTTTTCGTGAGAACAACTGTGATGCCGTCATTTGTGTGGGGGGCGGATCGGTTATCGATACGGCCAAAACCGTGAATGTCGTGCTGGCTGAAGGCGTGGATGACCTGATGGAGGTTGTCGGTAAAAAACTACGCAAGTCGCTGGGTCCGTTTATTGCCATTCCGACCACTGCCGGAACCGGGGCAGAGGTGAGTTATGCCGCCATGATAAGAAAAGCCGAAGAAAAAGAGAAAATATTACTGGCGTCTTTTCTGCTTTTTCCACAGACGGCGATTCTGGATCCGCGAATGACCCTTTCACTTCCGCCGTTTGTAACCGCTGCCACCGCAATGGATGCCCTGGCCCATGCGGTTGAAGCATTTATATGTAAAGGTAAAAATCCCTTTAGTGATGCGCACAGTCGCGAGACGGTCCGGTTGATTAGCGAAAACCTGATTCAGGTCGTTCGGGATGGCACAGACGCGCAGGGGCGATTTTATCTGGCCTGTGCCGCCACTTTGGGAGGTGCTTCTTTTTCCAATGCAGGTGTGGGGATGGTTCACGCCCTTGGGCATGCATTGGGCGCGGTATGCCATACCCCACACGGGGTGGCGATAGGCATTTTTTTGCCGCATGGGCTGGAGTACAATATGTCCACGAGGGCGGAATCCATCGATGAATTACTTCTACCGCTGGCGGGGCCTGAGATATATGTGGACACGCCGCCTGAAAAGAGGCCGCATAAGGCGGTGGAGGCCATACGTGCGATTCAGGATGAGTTGTATGAGCTGGCGCAGCTTCCACGCACGTTGAGGGAAGCCGGGATAGAAGCGGATCTGATCGGAGAGATTGCTCAAAAAGCCATGGCCGACCCGGCGCTTTATTTCAATCCGACAGAGGTTAGCATCGACGACATCGTCGCCATCCTTGAAAAAGCCCTGGGATAAACGTCATCATTATACTTCCAAGTCGCTCTTCGCGGGGATCTTAGACTCACAGGGCACTTTGGTCTGGCACAACCCGCAACCATAGCCTTCGAATCCATAGTGTGATTTAACATAATCCGCGGTGACAGGAAACAAGTACTGGCGACACTTGATTTTGTCATGGCCGGTTTCAGAGACGGCCGCTACCGGGCAGCGGTCAATGCACTTTCCGCAAATTCCCCTGCTGTAAAAAAGACAATATTCATGGTGATCCTTGTAGGGCCTATCGGTGGGTTGCAGCGGGATGCGAGCCACCACAGAACCCGTGCGCATGGCCTTACCCCTCGGGGTGATAAGCCCATCGCAAAGGCCGAAGGTCCCCAGCCCCGATGCATAAGCCGCATGCCGTTCCGACCAGGTGGAGGCATAGACGAATTGATCGGAATTCTTCCATTCCCAATGCGGGGACAGCATGGGTGCCACGGCCTCATACCCGGCTGTTTGAAGCTTGGCGACCACATGTTTACGAAGTTTGACGTTCACCTCTTCACCGAAAATGCGGGCGCGGGCCCATCTTTCGGACGGGTAGGTCGATTCTTTGCGGTTATCCTTCTTGGTCGCCGTGGTCTGGGAAAGAACCCAGCTGATCACACTCAGCTCCTCTGCTTTTACATCGAAATCGGGGAAGGTTTGCGTGAATATTTCGAGGGGCGTCCAGTGATAGCTACCCACATGAATCTTGTAATCTTCGAATAGCGGATCATCTCCCCGCGAGAACCCGACCAGGGGATTTTCAAAGGCCTTTTCATCGAAAGGTCCCTGAAGAGTGTTTTCAGGTGAATTTTCGATAAAGTCCGAAATGATATCCTGCACCCAGTTTTCAGGGTTATCTGAATTGGGGTTTTCCATGAATTTCTCCTCATATTTAGCCGATCAATATCACTTCCAGCCGTTTGGGCCCATGCATTCCTCTAAAAGGGGTTGCCTGAATATCGGCTGTCATGCTCGGGCCGGTAATAAACGTAATATGCCGGGGAGGTTGGGCATCTGAACCGAATAAGCTGTCTGTTGCGTTTTCATACACCGGAACCAGCCTTTCCAGGGGAACCAGGGCGATATGGAATATCGGGGCCAGTGAAACCAGACGCGGATGCGACTTGTCATGGCAGAGAATCAGGGTCCCCGATTCGGCAACGGCAAAATCAGCCCCCGTAATTCCGGCATCAGCTTCGTTGAAGACCACATCCTTAAAAGCCTCACGATCTTTGCAATCGTCTGTAAATATGACCTCAAGGCCGTTCTTTCGGCCCCATGTCCGTAAATCCAAGGCTGCAATCACATTATCCGTGGACGCGATGATCCTTGTCAAGCCTTCAGAGGCGGCAATCGATGTGAGTTTGGCGACCGCTTCAGATTTTTCTTTAACCCGATGGGCCACTCCGCTCTGGGAGGTCAGCTCCTGCGTGAATTCGAAGATCATTTGATCCCGGTCCCAGGAAAGTTCTTTCAGCGGGGGCATAAACGGTTTTGCAGGCGGCTTTTTTTCAGGGGCAGTCTTGAGCCGGTCGAGAATTTCATTGCGCGCGTTTGGCGACACCTGATTTTGTCTCCTTCCAATAGCGATGAAAGATTTTTTTAGGAAAAGCCGGCAGGTTTCTGCCGGCACACCACGCTTTTAAGGCACTGCCATTCGGGCCGGTTGCGACGGTCCGGGCGGATCGGTTACCGATGATACGCAACAATCGCATTGCCAAACTCCAGCGCCAGCGATGGGTGATGATCCATTTCCAAAATCTAAAAACCCGTTTTTCCACCGGGGGCGGGCGCTTGGCTTTTAATGCGGGATCTTCTTCAACATCTTTTGAACGGTAATACAGATACAGGCGGGGATGATCGATTCCAGCCGGACATACCTGCTTGCACCGGCCGCATAGAGTGGTGGCACGATAGAGGTTTTGAGTTTTGTCAAGTCCCAGCAAAAGCGGGCTTAAAACCTGCCCCATAGGGCCGGAATAGGCCCATCCATACGGATATCCACCGATTTTGCCGTAAACTGGGCAAGCGCCCAAACAAGCCCCGCAACGGATGCAGCGCAGCACCTCACGCGCCTGGAGATCGCCATAAAAAAGAGAACGGCCGTTGTCTAGGATGACGATATAGAGTTCTTCAGGTCCGTCAATTTCATCAGCCGCTTTGGGACCTGTGTCCATTGTGACATAGGAACTTATCTTTTGTCCGGTACAATTTCGACATAAAAGGCGCAAAAGATGCAGGGCATCCTGCATGCGGGGGACCACCTTTTCGAGGCTCATGACAGAGATTTGAGTTCTGGGGGACGATTTGTTAAAGCGGATGTTGCCCTCGTTTTCGACGTTAATGATGGTCCCGGTTTCCGCCACCGCCATATTGACGCCCGTGATTCCCATTCCCAGATGGTGAAATTTATCGCGCAGGAAGCATCGGGCTGCAAAACCGAGTTTGACGGGATCCAAAGTCGGTTCCGTTATGATTCTTTTTTTTAAAAAGATATCCCTAATATCTTCAACTGGTACATTAACTGCCGGGCCGACGATATGAAAGGGGGGGCGCTCCAGCAACTGGGTGATAAATTCACCCAGGTCCGTTTCATATGGAGGGATTCCGTTATCGTGCAGCGCCTGGTTGAGTCCGGTTTCTTCGCTCACCATGGATTTGCCTTTGGTGACAAAGGCAACTTCCTTTTTTTGAGCCAAACGTACGATGAAATCGTTGGCTTCTTTGGCGTTACGAGCCCAAAAGACCTTGGCTCCGCTGCGGATGGCATTCTGTTCGAATTCTTCCAAAAGTTCCGCAAGCCTGGCCACCGCCTCTGCCCGGATAGCAGCGCCATAGTCTTGGGCGGCTGATGGATCGGGAAAAGTGTTTAGCCCGGTTAGCCGTCTTTCGTTGCCGATGGATGCAAAACCATCCAGAAAAGCTCTGGCGTGAGAATCATTTAACGCTTCCCGGGATGCTTCGATAAACTGTTCGGTCTTAATTTCCATATTAAAACCCGATGGCACAGCCATCCTTCCTGCGGTCGGATGCGCCCAGGAGTATATTTTGGCGGCGATCAAGATAGATGGCCTGACCACCGCCGACTTGATTAATGTTGGCTGTGGCGGAATAGATGCGGTGTCCCTTTTCTTTTAAATCCGCAATGGTGTCTGCGGAGATGCCGTCTTCAATATAGACATCTTTGGCTTGCATGTGCCGGACCCGGGGTGCATCCATGGCTTCCTGCAGGTTCATTTTGAAATCAATCAGATTCATCAGAAACTGGGCATGCCCCTGGGGTTGCATATCTCCGCCCATAACGCCAAAGCTCATTATGAACTGTCTATCTTTAAATACCATGCCGGGGATGATCGTGTGCAGCGATCTTTTATGAGGCCTGAGACAGTTATAGTGCTGCGGGTCGAGCGAGAAGCCCCAGCCCCTGTTTTGGAGCATTATTCCGGTCTCGTCCGCAACCATACCCGACCCGAAATGCAGATAGAGACTGCTGATAAAAGATACCGCATTGCGGTCCTCGTCCACCGCTGTCACATATACGGTCTCCGAGTTCTTTGGAAATACGAGGGGTTGAGACGATTCCATGGCTCGGTTGGGATCAATATTGCCGCGGCATTGGGCGGCATATTCTTTGGAGATCAATGTCGCTGTAGGCAGTTTTCCAAAATCGGGATCGGCAACGTAAGTGTCTCGATCGCTAAAAGCGATTTTTTTGGCCTCGACTAGCAGGTGCAGGTGCTCGGGACTGTTATGCTGGAGCTCTCCGATATCATAGCCTTCCAGTATATTCAACATTTCGATAGCCGTGAGCCCCTGACCGTTGGGGGGAAGCTCCACGACGGTATAGCCGCGGTAATCGGTCATGATCGGTTCAACCCAGGTGGTGCGGTGGTCTACGAAATCCTTAATCTCCAGAAGACCGCCGGATTTATGTGAAAAAGCGACAATCTTTTCACCGATCTCACCCCCGTAAAACGATGTCGTCCCTTGAGCAACGATATTTCGGTATGTATCGGCCAGATCTTTATTTTGAAATAACTGACCGGTTCGAGGCGCTTTGCCCTCAATCAGATAAGTTTTGGTTGCTGCCGGGTGCGCTAGAAGCTTGCTTTCATTATTTTGCCATTCGCCTGCAATCACTTCTGAAACCGGAAATCCGTTTTGGGCATAATTTATGGCGTCTTCAAAAACATCCCCCAGGCCCAAACGTCCGTGACGCTCCTGTGCTTCGGCCCAGGCATGCAAAGCGCCCGGCACGGTAACTGATAAAATCCCCGTTTGAGGTATTTCGCTGAGGCCCTTTTGGCGGAACCAGTCGAAATCAGCCGCATATGGTGAACGGCCGCTTCCGTTTAGGCCCAAAATTTTGTTTTCCGAACTTAGATAGATCAAAGCGAAAGCATCTCCGCCGATTCCCGAAGAATGGGGTTCGACAACGCTCAATGTGCACAACATGGACACGGCCGCATCGACGGCATTGCCACCTTTGGCCAAAATTTTATGGCCGGATTGAGTGGCCAATTGCTGGCTGGAGGCCACCATTGCGCGAGGGCCCATGGCAACAGATCTCTGGGCAAAGCTGCTCAACTCTCTTTTTTGATGATATGAAAACTCCATTTTGCATCCCCTTGATTATTTTGATAAAGGGTTTTTTGAATGAGGAAATATAGGCAAATCACAACCCGCTGTCAACGCTAGTGTCCATCCACAAATGGTCTTTTTTGCGTTGTACGGCGTTCTCCGCGGGTTTTCGGTTGCGACGTACACTAAGTACGCCTTACCGTAAACCCTTGTGCGGCCTTGTCCAACACGAAAAATCCGCATTTTTGAATTGGACTCTTTAGAGTGCCATTATTTTGGATGGGCACAACGCTAATGAATTGGGAGAAGAGGGAAGGGCGAAAGCATGAATGTCGGATCATTGCTAACCAACTCGGCCAACAAATGTCCGCAGCGATTGGCCATAATTTCTGAAGAAGGCAGATGGTCCTATAAAGCCTTTGAACAGCGGACAAATCAGTTGGCCGGCAGCATGCGAAATGCCGGGTTGAAAAAAGGCGACCGGGTGGGGATTCTTTTTTTCAACAGCAGTTATTTTACGGAAGTCTACTTTGCGGCCGTTAAAGTAGGCCTTGTGGCCACGCCAATTAATTTTCGGCTGATAGGACCGGAAATTTCTCATATCCTAAATGATTCACAGCCCGGAATTCTTTTCTACGGGTCCGAATTCGAAACGACGCTTGACTCAATTCAGGGGCAGTTGGAGAAACCCCTTCTTTTGGTTTCTCCCCATAACGACAGAGCCTCAGCAGCACAAAATTATGAGGATTTTCTGCTGCAAGGGGACTCCGTGTCGCCCATGACCGATGTTTGTGAAGACGATCCCTGTCAGCTCATGTATACATCCGGGACTACCGGGAAACCCAAGGGGGCCGTCCTCACCCATCGCAACGTGCTCTGGAACCTTTTTAACACCATCCTGGCGAGAGAGGATCGCAGCGGAGAGAAGGCGCTTATTGTGGGCCCTCTTTGTCATACCGCGGCCCTGAACAATCACCTCACCATTCAAGTGGCCCTGGGCGGTACCAGCATCATTATCCGTAAATTCGAACCCGAATCACTTCTCAAAACTATTGAAAGGGAAGGGGCCACCATCATCTCCGGGGCTCCTGCGCTTTATCATATGCTGTTACAACATCCGCAGGCAGACACCTATGACACGCGTTCCATTACCAAATGTACGGCCGGTTCGGACAAGATGCCCATGGTCCTTAAAGAGCAGCTGCTTGCTTTTTTCCCGAACATCAACGGGATTTACGATGTCTATGGCTGCACCGAAGCCTCCCCTACCATCACGGTATTGAATGCCGCCGATTCCCTACGCACGGACGGGTCAGTAGGAAAGCCGGTACCCTTTTCCGAAGTTCGCATCGTTGATGCAGAAAATCGACCCGTTCCCGCCGGTGAGGTGGGTGAGGTGATCTGCAGAGGGGCGAACGTGATGCGCGAGTACCACCGCAATCCCTCAGGTACACACGAAGCGATCCGGGATGGATGGCTTTACACCGGAGATCTCGCTCGAGCAGATGAGGAGGGTTTCGTCTATATTGTCGATCGCCGCAAGGATATGATTGTGAGCGGTGGAGAGAATGTCTATCCCAGAGAGCTTGAAGAAATACTACTGCGGCATCCGGCCATTGTCGAGGTGGCCGTAGTGGGGACTGCGGATTCCGTGTGGGGAGAGGCGGTCAAGGCCTTTGTGGTTTGCGAAAAAAGCCATGTGTTGACCGAAGCGGATGTGATCGGTTTTTGCCAACAGCATCTGGCCAGCTACAAAAAGCCCAAGTCTGTGGAATTTGTTTCCTCCCTGCCGCGAAATGCGGTGGGGAAGGTGTTAAAGCGGGTTTTAAAGCAAAATGGCGCTGCGGTCGCATAGCATGATAACCTTTTGTAATATTAACAGAAATCAGATAAGATTATAACCAACACTCCCGTCTAATCGATAAACAAGAGAACACAGATCTCCAGCACAATGGATCGTATTTTCATAACCTGAGCTCGATATTTGCGATCCAATTCAACCCAATAATCACTTTTCCTAGTTAACTCTTCTCGATTAAAGCTCTCTTCTTGCATATTCAATTTCTCCTCGCGCTCTGAAATTTCATAATTAATGCCTGAACGAAAAGTCATATTTTTTGTGACGCGATGCGTCTTCAAATGATACTCTTTTAAGATGAATAGTCATTCCGAACCCGGATTTTGATGACATTCAGGAATCAGAAATTCAATTTTTGCGGTCTGCGATTGACCACAATGTGCTGTGCTTTTAGCTTTGAATAAAGGATATCTTGACAATTCTTTATTCTTTAGATAACAATTACAAACTACCACAAAGTAGGACTTTCAGGGTTTTGTCTTGTGACCTCCGCGCTGGGGGAAAGGCATATGGATTCAAGGTTGAAATTAAGCCCCATCAGGATGAGTTGATTTTCCGTAGAAAGGCTCTTTTGTTTTAGCTGGAAGATAAAAAAAGATGAAATGCCCAAATTGCCGACATGAAAATCGTGAAGATGCTGCTTTTTGTCTCAAATGTGGAGAAAAATTAGAGCTCTTATGCCCTCAGTGTGGGAGAAGCTTACCGGCAGAATCAATTTTTTGTGATAAATGTGGCCAAGATCTGAGGAAAGCCAAAGAAACCCATCCAATCGACTATTCCAAACCCCAATCCTACACCCCTAAACATCTGGCCGATAAGATCCTGGCTGACCGGAGCGCTATAGAGGGTGAGCGGAAGCTGGTGACCGTGTTTTTTGCCGACGTGGCCAACTTCACCGCCATGTCAGAGAAGCTCGATCCCGAGGAAGTCCACCAGATCATGGACGGGTGCTTCAAAATCCTGATGGAAGAGATCCACCAGCATGAAGGTACGATCAACCAGTTCACCGGTGATGGTGTCATGGCCCTGTTCGGTGCGCCAGTGGCACATGAGGAGCATGCCCAAAGGGCCTGCCATGCAGCCTTGGCTATCCGGAAAGCCATAGAGCCATACGGAGAGAAGATAAGGCAGGATTGCGGGGTAGAATTCAAGATGCGCATCGGGCTAAACTCCGGCCACGTGATTGTGGGATCAATCGGGGATGATCTCAGAATGGATTATACCGCAGTGGGGGATACAACCAATCTGGCGGCCAGGATGGAGAGCGCGGCTAAACCGGGCGGTATCCTGGTATCGAAGAACACTCAAAGGATTGCCCGGCACTATTTTGAATTTGAGGCCCCGGAAAACCTGGAGGTGAAAGGAAAGGTCGAGTCCCAGGAAGTCTTTGAACTGATTGCGCCCAGTGAAGTGGAAACCCGCTTTGAGGCCTCGGTGGCCAAGGGCCTGACGCGGTTTGTGGGCCGGAAGAACTCCATAGCCGCCTTATTGGAGCCTTTTGAAAAGACTCAGGCCGGATCGGGCCATTTCGTGGGAGTCGTCGGTGAGGCGGGCGTGGGCAAGACAAGATTAATGCTCGAGTTTAAAAACAGGCTCACTCCCGGCTCTTACACCCATCTTCAGGGCCAGTGTCTCCATTACGGTGATTCCATCATATACCTGCCCATCCAGAATATCATCAAATCATATTTCGAGGTCAAGGAGGGAGATCGGGAATTTATCATCCGGAAGAGGATAAAAGAAAAAGTCCTTGGTCTGGATGAAAAACTCGCATACACGATTCCACCACTTCAGGAACTCCTTTCTCTAAAAACGGACGATGAGGATTACCTGAAACTGGAACCGAAGGTAAAAAGGGAAAGAACCTTTGAGGCCATCCGGGATCTTTTCATTCGGGAGAGCCAGAACAGACCCCTGATCCTGGTGCTTGAGGATCTGCAATGGATCGACAGGACCTCGGAGGAGTTCCTGGATTACCTGATCGAGTGGCTGGCAAACGCCCGGATCATGCTGATCCTTCTTTACCGGACCGAATATCGCCATCAATGGGGGAGCAAAACCTATTACAGCCAGATCGGCCTGGACCAGCTTGGCCCCGAATCGAGCGTGGAGTTGGTTAAGGCGATGCTCGAAGGAGGCCAGGTCGTACCCGAGTTGAGAGAACTCATCCTAAGTCGTTCTGCCGGAAACCCTCTTTTTATGGAAGAGTTTACCCATTCCTTACTTGAAAACGGTTCTATCGAGAAAAAGGATCAACAATACGTCTTGAGTAGGGACATCTCGGAAATAGAGGTCCCGGACACCATCCATGGGATCATTGCCGCCCGGATGGACCACCTGGAGGAAAACCTCAAGCGGACCATGCAGGTGGCCTCGGTGATCGGCCGGGAGTTCGCCTTCCGTATCCTTCAGACCATTGTACAAATGCGGGAAGACGTCAAGACCAACCTTCTCAAGCTTCAGGGGTTGGAGTTCATCTATGAAAAGAGTTTATTCCCGGAACTGGAATACATCTTTAAACACACCCTTACCCAGGAGGTGGCCTATAACAGCCTGCTTCAAAAAAGGAGAAAGGAGATCCATGAGAAAATATGCCAGGCCATAGAGCAGATATATGCCGAAAGGTTGGAAGAGTTCTATGAAATACTGGCCTATCATGCCATAGCCGCAGGTCAGAAAGAGCGTGCCTTAGGCTATCTTATCCGGGCATCTGAAAGAACCCACCGGGCGGCGGCGTATCGGGAAGAAGCAACACTCCTGATGCGCGCCATTACTCTCGCTGAGGAAAGCGGCGATAAACAAGTTCTTCCGGATCTGCACGCACGATGTGGGCGAGCCTATGCAGCGATCGGCCTATGGGTAAAGGTTAGGCCAGAGTTGGAGGAGGCACTTCGAGGGCTGCCTTCACATGCCATCGAACAGCAGGCAGAAGTGATGGCCGATCTTGCGATTGCCTGCTTCTGGTTAATGGATGCACCAAGCTTGCAAGACTATAGCAATAAAACACTCTCTATTGCGAAGAAAGTGAGCCGTCATGATCTCGAATCAGCCGCAATCAGTGGTCTTGCTGCCGCTGACAGCCTGGAGGGTCGGCTATCTTCCAGCATGGAGCAATACGAGATTGCAATTACCCGGTCTAAAAGGCATGGCACGAGGGTTCCTGCGCATGCCCTCGAGTTCTACCCACTAGAGCTTTATTGGGCTGGGAAATTGGACGAGGCGATTGAACGGAGCCGAGAAGCTGTCCAAATGTGCCGTGAACGCGGTGATTCTTTCGTCTTGATGCGTGCACTTTCCAATTTGGCGATTTCTCTGGCTGCCTGGGGGCGGTACAGTGAAGCCCTGCAAATCTTCGAGGAAGCTCAGCAGTTTGGCATAGAACAAGATCTGGCTACGGCACTTACCCGTTGCATGGTGATGTTCGGAGGCGTTCACCTTGAACTTTATGACTTTACGACCGCCCAGGCGATCGCAGAAGAAGCCATGGAGCTCGCCGCTTCCTTTAATTTTCTACCGCCGGTTATTAGTGCAAAAATTGATCTTCTTTTCAACTTTGCAAGAAGTGGGAAGGTGGAAAGAACGGAAGCGCTGGTAAACGAAGTCGCAGATGAGGTCGAGAAGACATCGGGTTGGCACGGGTGGCTTTGGAAGATGCGCCTCGCGCAGGCACAGGCAGAAATAAGCTTAACGCTGGGAGATGGAGAGAAGGCAATCCAGTTTGCAAACGAGTCCCTTCACCAGAGCCAAACAACCGGAAGGGTAAAGTATCAAGCCGCCGCTCTTGAGACGCGTGGCATGGCGTTTGTTTTGATGGGCAAGAAAAGGAATGAAGGGATTGAAAACCTTCGGGAGGCAATTCAGCTTGTTCGTCCGGTTCAAGACCCTTTGATGTTTCTCCGTGCCGGGTATGCGCTCCTCTGCGTCGAAGAGGACGAGAAACTTATAGAGGAAGTCAGGGGGGTGATAACACAAATAAAGGGGTCACTTCTCAATACACCCCTGTCTCTCCCATTTGAGGGCGCAGAGCCTATACGGATGCTTTCTCAACTTGGCTGAAAATCATCTCTATCTCGCCCAGATATTGATTTAAGGACCTTGGGCCTTATCATTCTCAACCTTCGACTTAACAATAGCCGCAGCAAATATCTTCCAGTGGCGAAGTTTCAGACCAGGACTTTGGTCTCCCCCACGGCCATCTTCCACAGGCGGTCCTCTGAAAATCCGGATGCCAGGCCGGCCTTCAGGAAGCGGATCGGCGGTTCAAAAGGCGGTTCGTAGCTCAACACGAGGGTGCCCCAATGCATGGGGACCAGAGTTTTGACACCCATGTCCCGGCCCAATCGGATGGCTTCCTCCGGGGTGGCGTGGGTGCTTTTCAAGTTCGAGGCCCGTTTGTAAGCCCCGATGGGCACCAGCCCTAGGTCGAAAGGGCCATAGCGGCGGCCGAGGTCCTTGAAAAAAGTGTGATAGCCGGTATCACCGCTAAAATAGACCTTGGAGTGTCCATCGCTGATGGAATAACCGGTCCACAGGGTCTCGTTTCGGTCGAACAGGCTTCTGGATGAAAAGTGGACCGCAGGGATGGCGGTCACCGTAAGGGGTGCGATCTTTTTGGTGTCGTGCCAGTCAAGTTCGGTCACATCGCGGAAGCCGATCTTGGAGATAAACGCTTTCAACTTGAGCGGTACGATGACCGGGATGCGGTTCTTGTTGGGCAACGCCTCCAGGGTGGCTCGGTCCAGGTGGTCGTAGTGATTGTGGGAGATGAGCAGGAGATCTACCCCGGGCAGCTTTTCAACCGGCAGCCCGGGCGGAGTATAGCGCTTTGGTCCGAATGGGGGTACCGATGTGGCGTAGTCGGATAAAAATGGGTCCAGGAGGATGTTGCGGCCGCCCAAACGGAGCAGAAAAGAGGAGTGGCCCAGCCAGGTCAACCTGTTTCCGGGGTCCGTTTCGAGGAGCGCCTTCGCGGCCACGCTATGACCGAGGAAGTGTTCCGCCGGAACTTCCGGATCATCGCGGCCGATCTCGCGCCAGATGTGGTTGATCCAGGCGGTCAAATCGTGTTTGTGGGCAGGAGTGCCGGGCGGGTTGCGGAATCCGTCGGCAGTGTGGTGGTAGGGCCTACCCGGCAATACCTCGGCTTCGACCGTACCGGTCTGGCTGACGTAAGAACTGCAACCGATCAACCCGCCGGCCAGCCCCTTGGCCGCACCCACAAGCCCGGCCCGCCCGGTGAGCTTGATGAATTGCCTTCGACTGACCGGACCGTCGATGATTCGATGGTCTTGTCTGATGACGCGCTTGTCCATATTCCACCCCTTGCGCTGATACTAGCAGAATAGAAAAAAATGCAAAAATATTATGTTGATGCTTACTGGCTCCTGGGGCGTTCACCCAGAACAACCGGCAGTTCTCGAAAATCACCGTCGCGCAGAATTTTCAAGGTTACCGTATCTCCCGGTCGCTGCTTTCTGATTTTGCGAATCAGCGCTTCGGCTTCGAACACGGTTTCGCCATTAAAGGCGACTATCACGTCACCACCTACCGGCAGCATGATATTTCCGACTTGAACCACCTGGCTGCTTCCTCTCAATCCGGCCCTGTCGGCAGGTCCCCTGTGGAGAACTTCCGCCACCAGAGCGCCTCGATCAACTTTCAGATTAAGCGCCTTGGCAATTCCGGGGATGAGTGGAAATAGCTGGACTCCGATCCAAGGATGCGCAACATATCCCTTTTCGATCAAATCCGGAATGATGCGTTTGGCCGTATCAACCGGTATGGCAAACCCGATTCCGACACTGCCGCCGCTGGGAGAAAAAATGGCGGTATTAATACCGATAATCCTGCCTCCTGAGTCGAGCAATGGTCCGCCTGAATTGCCGGGGTTGATGGCCGCATCGGTCTGAATCAAATTTTCCATAAGTGCCCCGCTTTGAGATCGGATTGAACGGCCAACAGAGGAAATGATACCGGTTGTAAGGGTCTCACTAAGGCCGAATGGATTCCCGATTGCCAGGACTTTCTGTCCGACCTGCAAATCGCCGGAGCCTCCTAAAGGTAAGGGATTCAGGAGTCGGGGTGGTGCCTCGATTTGGACGATAGCCAGATCGTTATCCGGATCCGTCCCGCTGAGACGTCCGGGCCATTTACTTCCATCCGAAAGTGTGACGGCGATACGCCGCGCATTTTTAATTACATGATTGTTGGTAAGAATATATCCTTTTTTATCGATTATGGCGCCGGATCCGGCTCCTTCGCGCGGAACGAGACCTTGAAAAAAATCCCGCTGAACCACAATACTCGTTATATTGACAACTCCTTTGGCAGCTTTCTGATAAAGCGAGATGGTATTTTTCTCATCTTGGGTCAGTGTCCATCCGTATGATGATAGAGCGAAAATTAATATTGATAGAATCGTTAGAGTGCGAGCAATCTTTTCTATTTTATGATTATTGTTTGCCATTAATTCCTCCTATTATTCGCTTGACAGCCACATCTGTTTTAGGGCCAGGATGGAATCGATAGCAAAAATTACACCAAAAAGGCTGCCCCCCGGAATATGAAGCCAAAAGAAAGCGGGATGAATGAACACCTTAAGCCAGACGGATGCCAAATCGATGATCACACCGATAAATGGCAAGACAATAAGCCAGGTGCGAACTCTCGGGCTAAGATCGAGGAAAAGAACAATAGCTCCCATAAAAATAAAGATCAAGTTCATCCCGAACAAATGGATGTGGACAAATTTCAGAACGAAAATAAACTCGTCAGTTTTGAAAAACGGCTTGGCTTTTTTTTCCTGTGGTACAGTGCCGAAAATATCTCCCCGGGTAAATTTATTCTTGTGGATCACACTATCGTCGGGCATGACATGCTTTTTTTCACCCCAGAATGTCGGGATAACATCATGTACGATGATCTGGCCCAATGCGCCACAAAGACCCACCGCCATCATCAGGATGATCATGGTTGCCAGGGCTTTCCCTGGCAGTGACCAGTCTCCTAAGCTGGGCCGCAACTCGAACAAAGCATGTTTTTCGTTTTGATCCATCAGCTTTATCTCCTGAAATATTAGTCCCCGGAAAAATTGGAACCTTTGTATTCCCCTTTTTGAGAGAAAAAGATAAAAACGGATTTAGGCTCACCTTTGGAGCGGTTAAATTTCACTACGAACTCCTCTTCATTGCCATTAGATTGCGTAAAAACTTCTATATTTGACAAATCGATTTCCCAGCTTTCGACAAGCTTGCCTTCTGCCACCAGACGGTCGTAGAGTTCAACGCCTTTTTTGACAGCCATAAAAGCGGTGAATTCGCTGCTGCCTTGGCCTTTCAGGCCATGTGCAAACGCTAAGGATGCAGTCAAAATCAATAAGGAGATTAAAGTGATGAAACCGATGGATTTTACGGAAAGGTCGTTCTTCTTTGGAAAATCACGCATAATGCATCCCCCGATTGATTGGTGTACATCGAAACTTCAAAGCCGTCTTTGGTGTAAAATAAACCGCACAATCCGTTTAAGTCAAGCTAAAAAGCTTTCAATATCGGAAGGATACGCGATGTTTGCTTATGTTAAATCTCCCTTGATGCGCTCGAATTCGATTTTATCGATTTCCCCCCGGGCATAGCGCTGTTTGAGGATTTCCATGGCGCTTACACTCCCGTTGACAACATTTTTCTCTCGATCGGTAATCTGCAAAAGCCATCGAATGAGCAAAAACAGCCCGATCAGTACAAGAACCCAGAATGCCAGCATCATCCAGCCCATGCCCCATCCTCCCATCATGCCGCTCCCCATGTGCCAGCCGTTGAAATTCCCCCACTCAGCCGATGAACCCGGTTGAGGGACGAGCATCCAAAAAACAAACAGCACAGGAACAACAATGATTATTAAAGATTTGATGAATTTCATAATGGTGCTCCTTTTCGATTTTGATCCCCTTCAAACAGGAGCGGCCAATCTTCAAGCTTTGGAAAAAACATTGGAACTTTCTGCATGTAGGCCCGATATTCTTCTCCAAATTTGGATATCATCGCCTTTTCTTCCTTCCGGGACAGAAGGAAGTAAGCCAAGACAATAACGGGAAACAAGATAAAGGTAATAATCGTAGGCCAATGAATAAGCTGGCCGAAAAGCGCTATGAATATGCCGGTATATTGAGGATGCCGAATATATTGATAAAGCCCCTTAACGGAAAGCTCGTCCTTTTTCTGAGCCTGATAGATTGAATACCATCCGCGTCCCAAAAGGTATATTCCGGAAAAAATAATCGTATAGCCGAGGATCATCTCCAGCATAGCGCCGGTCTCCCCCAGACCAAACAATGAACTCCACAGGTGCCCCTTGAAATGCAGCAACGGAATATCAACTCCTAAAAATGCGCTGAGAAAATAAATCGTTAACGGAAAGCCGTACATTTCGGCATAGAGGGCAATAATAAAAGCCTGAATCAGGCCGGCATTACGCCATTCTTTGAAATTTTTAGGCACGACAAATTTATATAGAATCCAGGAGGCAATGACGATCATAAAGATTGTCACACTCCATTGTCCGCCCAGTGCCATTTGTTCTGTATTCATAATCTACAACTCCTTTTTATACGGTCAGGTTATCACATCGAGCCGCCCACCGCGCATTCGGGTCTTGGGGGCTTTGCATCTTTATATCCAGACTCCAGCAATCTTTGTGCCAAAAAATATAAAGAAGCCGAATCAGATCGTAACGGATTGAATAATGGTGAACAAATAAAAAGTGCTTTCACCGGTCATTGCGAGGAGCGAAGCGACGCGGCAATCTAATGATTACATTCAGTTACAAACAGCGAAATTGCCTGGCCGTGCTCGCAATGATATCCTTTTTGAATTTTTACGAAACTAACAATAATAAGCTAAAAATTTCAAAAATGCTTTTATTTTCGATATTAAATTCGGGACATATCGAAAGATCGAAAGAAAATTGGATACAAAATACCCAACATTTATTTTTTATGATATTATTATGGATATTTTTTATACACTACATCGCAAACCGTTTCCAAAAAAATCAATTTTGAAAATTCGCCTGATTTGATTAAATTATATCAAATCAGCCGGTTGAATAGATACCGCAAAACCTGGCATAGCGATTGCAGTTGGGTCTGGATCAGATCTAAACGAATAGCAGCACATCATTTAGGAATCATGCGAGAGGCTTATTATGAATAAAAAGAACACTAAATTAACGCACGGAGCAGATAACATTGCTGACGTTACGTTTTCCGTCGAGGGGATGAGCTGTAAATCTTGCGAGAATAAGGTGATAGCTTCTGTTTCGAAACTATTAGGAGTTAAAGATGTATTTGCAAATTTTACCGAAGGGCGGGTCTCGGTCCGTTTTGAGGTGAACAAGATTGGATTGAGCCGTATACAGAAAGCCGTGGAGGCTGTAGGCTATTATGTAGCTGTCGACTATTATGTTGCACAAAACGACGCTTCCCATGATGAACAAATCCGAGACCCGCAAGACAGGCATTTCAGCCGAATTTCGAAAGTTCTTCCCTATTTGATAGGCACAACCGCCGGACTCGGTGTGGTCGGATTCTACCTGGGATTCCTGACATTGACCTCAGACTGGTATTCCGCCCGAATGGAATTCGGTGAATATCGCTGGTGGATACTTGCCCTTGCAGTCGGATTGGGCGTGCAGGCCACTTTGTATTCACAGCTTAGGATCCGGCGTCAGAGCGGATCGGGTATGAAAGGCGCAACATCGAGCCTGGCGGCTTCAGGCGGTATGTCCACCGCATCCATGGCGGCTTGTTGCGCGCACTATCTTGTGGCTTTTCTGCCGGCATTGGGCCTCCCGTTTCTTTCAGCTGCCGCAGCCGCTTTGGCTCAATACCAAACCCTGTTCTTCCTTATGGGAGTGCTTTCAAATCTGTTCGGCATTGGCTTCATGATCCACTTGATGAATAAAAACGGAATACTACCGGCCGTAGCCCTCAGGAGATATTTTACCCTGGGATACCGGCATTAGGCATAATGAAAGGAGAGTGAAAAAATGGACTTAATTCGACGTGTTAGCTTGCCAAGCATATTGGTTATGGTTACTTTGACAATAATACTCGGTTCGGCTTGGAACGCCGATGCGTATAAACGCCAATCGAACCGACAAAAAGGTGTCACCGTGGCGGTACAGCCGACACAACTGGCACCGGGCCGAAAGATCAAGTTCGACATCCGGATGAATACCCACTCGGTCGAACTCAACCATGATATGGTATCCGTCGCAACCCTTGTGGATAACAATGGAAATCAGTACCGGCCCCTGAATTGGGACGGATCCTCACCCAGCGGCCATCATCGGAGTGGAACCCTGCAATTCCCGGTGCTGGAGGGAAGTCCAAACTCAATTAAGCTAATCCTAACCGACATCGCCGGCGTTCCGGAACGTATTTTCACCTGGAAGGTGGTGCGGTAGGAGGTAGATAAAGGAATTATGATAACAATCGGTGCCAATGGCTATATTAACCCAATCAAACTAGGAGGGACTTAAAATGGAGAAACAGACTTTTTCAATTCCGAACATTTCCTGTGGACACTGTGTGATGAGCATCAAAAATGAATTGAGTGAAATCGAAGGCGTGGCAGCAGTCGATGGTAACCCGGAAAACAAAACGATTTCGGTGGAATGGAATTCCCCTGTAACATCAGAGATCATTAAGGATAAATTAAGTGAAATTAATTATCCGGCGACCTGATGTTTGCTCAAAAACCAAGCGTAACATCATTGGAAATTAAAAATAACCCAGAGGCGGTGATTCTATGGCTGATCATACCATTACCTTACCCATCACGGGCATGACCTGTGTCAACTGCGCCCTGAATATCGAGCGCGGTGTCAAGAAACTCAAAGGTGTCAAAGAAACCAATGTTAATTTTGCCGCCGAACAGGCCGCCATCGCCTTTGACCCCAGACAGCTTGGTGTACGGCAGGTTGTCGAGAAGATTCATGACTCGGGATACGGGGTGCTGACCGCAAAAATTGATCTCCCGCTAACCGGTATGACCTGTGCCAACTGTGCTTCCAATATTGAAAGAGCCCTCAATAAAAAAGTATCCGGAATTGTAAATGCATCCGTAAACTTTGCCAGCGAACGCGCCTCAATCGAGTATGTGCCTGCGGTTTCGACTTTAGATGACATTGTCGAAGCAATTAAAAAGGCCGGCTATGGCGCCATCCCGCCCGATGAAACGCTGGATCAAGAGGATGCCGAATCCGTTGCACGTGCGACCGAGATTAAGGATCAGACCCGCAAATTTGTGGTGGGGTTAATTTTCTCCCTTCCGCTTTTTGTTTTAAGCATGTTGCGTGATTTTAATCTCGTCGGTGTTTGGAGTCATGCCCCATGGGTTAACTGGCTTTTTTTCGTCCTGGCCACCCCGGTCCAGTTTTATACGGGCCTCGATTATTATGTGGGAGGATATAAAAGCCTGAAAAATCGCAGTGCCAACATGGATGTGCTGATCGCTCTGGGCTCCTCTGTGGCCTATTTTTATTCCCTGATGGTTTTGTTCTCTCCGTCTGTCGGAGAGCATGTCTATTTTGAGACCGCGGCTGTAATTATCACCCTGATTAAACTGGGCAAAATGCTTGAAGCGCGCACCAAAGGAAAAACCAGCGGTGCCATCCGCAAACTGATCGGATTGCAGCCCAAAACCGCAACCATTATCGAAAGCGGCGCCGAAAAAGAAATTCCCCTGACCCGGGTTAAAGTCGATGATATGGTTCTTGTACGTCCCGGTGAGCGGATTCCGGTTGACGGCATCGTCCTTGAAGGCGCATCCGCCGTAGATGAATCGATGCTCAGCGGTGAACCGTTACCGGTCGACAAGCAAAGTGGTGATACCGTGATCGGCGGAACCATAAACGGCCAGGGCTTGCTGAAGTTCAAGGCCACCCGGGTGGGCAAGGAGACTGCGCTGGCGCAGATCATAAAGCTGGTCCAGGAGGCCCAGGGGAGCAAGGCGCCTATACAGGCCCTGGCAGATAAGGTTGCCGCCATTTTTGTGCCGGGGGTGATCCTGATTGCGATAGCTACTTTCGCCCTTTGGTGGGGTATGACCGGCGAATTCGTCCCGGCCATGATCAGGCTTGTGGCCGTGCTCGTCATTGCTTGCCCATGTGCGCTGGGTCTTGCCACGCCCACGGCCATTATGGCCGGCACCGGAAAGGGGGCTGAAAAGGGGATTTTATTTAAAAACAGCACGGCTCTCGAAAATGCTACAAAGCTCGACACGATTGTGCTGGATAAGACCGGGACCATCACCATCGGCAAACCGGCCGTGGTCGATATCATACCATTTGATTCCGCAATAAAGACCGATGTTCAGCTTTTGAGGCTTGCGGCTTCGGTTGAAAAGGGATCCGAGCATCCTCTCGGAAAAGCCATCGTAAATGAAGCCAAAACAAGAGGTATCGAACTCTGGGATCCGGAAAATTTTAAAGCGCACGGCGGGTTTGGTGTTGAGGCGCACGTCAACGGAAAATTTGTGAGAATGGGCAAGCCGAAATGGTTTGAAGAATTGGGTATCGATATATCCCAAGCCCGGGAACAGATCAATTCGCTTCAGTCTCAGGGCAAAACGATTATGGTTTTTATTAACGGAAATAAGCTATCCGGCCTGATTTCAGTCTCCGATACGCTTAAGCCGGAGTCGACCGAAGCCATAAATCAGCTCCATGACCACAAACTAAAGGTCGTCATGCTGACCGGAGACAATCTGCAGACGGCCCAGGCCATTGCGTCGCAAGTCAATGTTGATGAAATATTTGCAGAGGTGCGGCCGGAGGAAAAATCATTAAAAATAAAAGAGCTTCAGGAGAAGAACGAAAAGGTGGGAATGGTGGGCGACGGCATCAATGACGCGCCGGCTCTTGCCCAGGCCGATATCGGTCTGGCCATCGGAACCGGCACGGATGTGGCCATCGAAACCGGAGACGTCATCCTTTCCAGCGGAAGTTTAACCGGTGTGTCCAGATCGATCCGGATCAGCCGCAAAACCATGCGTACTGTAAAGCAGAATCTTTTTCTGGCATTTTGCTATAACACCGTGCTTATCCCGGTGGCAGCCGGTGTCCTGGCAGGATTCGAATCTTTACCCATGCTCCTGCGGCAGCTGCATCCGATATTGGCCGCGCTAGCAATGGCTCTGAGCAGCATCTCGGTTGTTACCAACAGTCTGAGACTTTATAATGCCAAAATAGAATGATGTTTTCCTAAAGGCGGAAAATGGCACAAACCAGAGGATTAATTAAAAGTGTATCAGAAGACGGATGGGCGCGCGTGGTCGTAGCCAGACAAAACGCCTGCGGCGGGTGCGGTTCGTCAGGCGGATGTCATGGCTGTCTTGCAAACGCCAAAATGGAAGTAAAGGTCCTGAACAAGGCCGGAGCGAATGCGGGCGATCTGGTGTCCATTAATTTGAGCTCTGAAATGGTACTCAAAGGAGCGGCGATCCTTTATCTGTTGCCCGTCGGTGGGCTTTTAATCGGGGCGGCGGCGGGTGCCTGGATCAATCAAATCGCGGGCATCGGTGGTTCCGGATTCGCCATCATCATGAGCTTTACAGGTCTATTATTTGGATTCGGTGCCACGGCGCTTCTTTCAAAACGAATGTCGGCAAATGATCGGCTGACCCCGGCAATCAGCCGGATTATCCAAGGCAACCTAAAGTCTCGGTCATCTGTCGTTGACGCACATGCATGTTGTCATACGAATTAAGGATTAAAATGTTTCCCTCGCTTCATATTGATAATGTTCAGAGATATTTTTAAAGTAAAATCGTCAGAAAGTGAATCGCTGTTTAATAGTAAAGAGAATAAAGATAAAAAAATAGATCAAGGCGCCTACTATCAGCGCATATGAAAACCCGAAGCTGATGGCAACCGCGATGGCCAGCGCAGACCCCAGTACCGATCCGATTCCATTGACACACCACATGCGGGGAACATACGGCCCGAGGCCCAACTCCTTGAGTAATTTCATTCCCTGAGGAAATGGTATTCCCAGGAAGAATCCCAACGGAATTAGAAGCAAAACAGAAATGATTGCCCGGCTGATAAAGGGAGCACCCAGAAATAAAAGGAAAACTTTATTTAAGAAGAGTAAATAGCCCCCCATAATCAATCCGACCATCAAGGCGGCCATCCGAAGTTTAAATATTGTCCTCTGTTTCCATACGAGACCGCTGACTCCGCTGCCGATTCCGGCACCGATCAAAAGCGAAAACAGCAAAACGGTCAGCGCGTAGACCGGTTGTCCCAAAAAAAGGATAAATTTCTGGAACAGAGGAATTTCAATCAGCATAAATCCGATTCCGATAAGAGAGAAAAACGACAGGAAAAAAATATTATTTCTTGGGGTTGCCTTCTCTTTAAGGTAATCGGGCCGGATCATCCATCCGCCGATTAGAGCGGTCGCGGAAAAAAAAAGCAGGATTGTGAGGGTCTCAGGCAAACCCATGTCCATATGATAAAAAAAAGGATCGTCATCTGTGGCGTGTTTGAGGTTATAATTTGCAGCCTCAATCACTTCGAGGGGAGTTATCTCTCCTTGAGCGATTAGATACAAGGCTTGGTTTAACATATCATGTTCCATATACAATCCGTCTTCTAAAGGGGTAAAATGTGTTTCCTGTTCAATATAAGGGATAAAAGAGGAATGGGTTGAATAGTTATTTTCGTGCATACCCTGGTGGATTTCTTGGGCCTCCTGGAGCGTTAGAGGTGATTTTTTTAACACGAATAACGGAAAGGTTTCCGGTCCGACTGTATAAATATGTTTCATGGCTTCCGCGGGTTCGATACCCTTTTTCTTAAAAGCCGCCAGGCTGGTGAAAACGAGACGGAAAACCTCTACATCATGATGCGCCACCACTATCAGTCGCCCATTTGACGTAAGCCGATCCAGATAGTCATTGATCGATTCTGTGGTGAAAAGAAAATTTTCAGTCAACGCAAACCCTTCGGGGCTTCGGCTGGTTTTAGTGATCGGCAGAGTCAACATGATGATGTCATACTTTTCTTTTGTGGCGCGGACAAAATTTCGTCCCTCTTGAACGACCACCTTTATGCCTGGGAAATCGCTGTAAATCCCGCCATTGAACTTAGAATATTTTTTCACCAATTCCACCAAGTCGTCGTTGACCTCAACCGCCGTGATCTTAGTGGCACCACCCAGCAGGGAGATGAGCACATCGCGTCCCCCGCCGGCGCCGATGATCAAAACTTTCTCTTTGGCTTTTTGCGCCAGCATCTTGAAGGGAAAATATCCGGGGAACATCGTGAGTTCGTGTTTGTTCAGGCTGCTTCGGTTTCCATCAAAGCGGAGCATTCGCGTACCGGCCGTTCCATCGACAAAAAACATCATTCGATCCGGATTTTTTTCGTCCGCCACCAGATCTGTTCTCCCAAAAGCGCTCCATCGACTTTCAATAATGTCGGTCTCAAAGGACGGATGTGCCAGCATTTGAGCCATCTCTTTAAACGAACCCCGCGCCATGGGGATCGGTTCGAGAAGGGGGTGGACATAATTGAGGAGAAAAGTCAAAATGAGCCCGCCTATTAAAAAAAGAATGCCTCCCTTTTTTAGCTTCGATGGAAGGTTCTGAAAAATAAAAAGACCCGCCGGAATAACGGATAAAATCGCTACCAATATACTGGCATTCACGGCTCCGATCTGAAGTATGTAAACAATCAGCAAAGACCCGATCGAAGCGCCCACCAAATCGGCTGCATATAGTTTGGCGCTTTTTTCCGGGAACAGGCGGAATGCCCCGGAGAGGAATATCCCGGCGAAGAAAAAAGGAACAAAGGCCAGAGCAGCGCCCGGAAGAATGTGATGGAATAGCCTTACTTTGCTAATCAAAAAAGTCATGCCCAGGATTGAAACGGCCATTAGAGCGGAAGAAAAACAGATTAGATTTTGAACCCGGCTTTGATTTGAATTTGATGATTTAGCGACCTGTTTATGGACATAAACACCACCAAGCCCCAATCCGAGGACTGCCAAGGAGATAACCAAAAACACATAGTGGGATTCGAACATCACCGAAAATATTCGGGTCAGCCCGATCTCCAACATCAATACCGAAACAGAGATTAAGGCGACACTCAAATAAAGCGGCTTTCCGGCTGGCATTGTCATCGTTTCCGCCGAATCCATCTTGGTCTTATTTGTCTTTAGGTAATAAATACGATGATAGGTGGCAGAATCAGCCACTGAATTAAAGGAACAACCCCTACACGTATAAATGGCATTAACGGCATTGATTAAGAATATGCCCAATTACCTCTGGCATAAACATTTAAATATTCGCTGAAGAAAGTATAGAGGATTCCAAAAGTAATTAAGATCCAGTAATCCTTCCATTTGGGATTATAAATCCATTTTATGCCCCGGCGATACAGCGATATCATAAAAGCCTGCTAACAAAATAAGCGTATCTCCTATGGAGCAATGAATTCGATACCATATTATAGTGTTTAGATTCGTAGTATTATCGATGAAAAAAGGAGATTGGGTCCATTCCCAAGTGGCATTAAGAACATATGAGAAGAAAATGAAATTCAATACAGGGTTATCCAGAATCGATTTCATATAAAAACTTCCTTGCTTTCCTAAATTGAATATTAAATATCCACCAAATCCGGAATCTGGGTAGTATCTATCCGATTCGTTTGATGCGGTTGTCGAGGCTTTAATACTTGGTAAAGAATTATACGAAATAAATTATGAAAAATCAATTAGTTAAATTGGCGAAATAATATTTGGCACAGGAGTTGCTACCACATTGTCATATATTGGTTTTCTCGGAGAATTTTTGATGCACCCTGTCTTAATACACATCGGACCGCTGGTCATTCGCTGGTATGGTGTCATGATCGCCATTGCCTTTTTGGTCGGCATCTGGCTCGCCGGAAAAGAAGCGCAAAGAAAAGGGATCGACAGGGAGAAACTGCAAGACTTTTTTCTTTATCTCCTAACCCGGACGAGCCGGAACCAAAAAGGCTGGCTCGGCCGGGAATATCGAAT
>CAZHAH010000079.1:0-24580 GCA_964530095.1 uncultured Desulfobacteraceae bacterium
ATTATCGGTTTCTACGCGCAGATCGCGTTTAACATTTTACCCCCGCAAAAGAATTTGGATGTATCCATTTTTGTTTTTGATCCTGAAGAAGATATCGGCTTTAATGAAATCCCAATTGAGCAGGGAACGACACTGGGTCTTTCCGGCTGGCGCAAACTTGATCCTCAAACCGTTCCCGTCGAGGCCAAGGCCGCCGCGAACTATTTAAACGGCATGGTTGCCTATGCTGACGTCCGGCGACGCGGATTTGATAATGTGATCATGCTCGACACCCAGGGGTTTATCGCCGAAGGGGGAACCGAGTCTATCTTTTTGGTCAAAGACGGACGGCTGTTGACCCCTTCGCTCGGGACGGTTCTGTGTAGCATAACGCGAAAATCGGTTCTGGAAGCGGGCCGGAGCATCGAGATCGAGACGGTTGAGGAGCGTTTACGTCCCAACCTTTTATATGAATCAGAAGAAATATTTGTGTCTTGTACACCGTTTAAGATTCTGCCGGTAAGAAAATTTGAAGACAAAACCATGGGGGATGTCCCCGGTCCGGTAAGCCGGAAAATTGTTTCCTTGATGGACAATATTGCTACAGGACGGAATGAGCGTTTTAGACACTGGCTTTTCCCGACTACTATCTGATAGACGACAATAAAATCTGGAGGTGCAATAAATGAGTAGCAAAATCCCGACGCGCGAGGAGGCATATAATCTTCTCAGACAATACAATCAGAATGAAAGTTTGATCAAACACGCTTTGGCGGTAGAAGGCGTTATGCGTTATTTTGCACGCCAAAGAGGAGAAGATGAAGAAAAGTGGGGCGTCATCGGTCTAATTCATGATCTCGATTATGAACAGTTTCCCGAAGAACACTGCCGCAAAACAGAAGAGATCCTTAAGGAAAACAATTGGCCGGAGGAGTATATCCGGGCCGTCATCAGCCATGGCTGGGGGATTTGTGTGGATGTCAAGCCGGAGACCGATCTTGAGAAAGTCCTGTACGCCATCGACGAATTGACCGGGCTTGTGGTGACAACTGCTTTGGTGCGTCCCTCGAAAAGCGTCATGGATATGAAGGCCAAATCGGTTAAAAAGAAATGGAAGGATAAGCGCTTTGCCGCCGGAGTGGATCGATCCATCATTCAAACGGGTGCCGAAATGCTCGGTATGGAAATTGGGGATCTGATTACCGGCACCATTATGGGGATGCGCGACGTGGCCGAGGAGATAGGACTGAGGTAATCCGCCTCAATCCAGGCCTACGCAGCCGGGGACATTTTTCTCGCAATATCAATAAACGCTTTGGTCACGGGGGAATCGGGGTGCGTCTCCTGGAAAGATGTGCCTGCGTCACCGCAAGCCACGACATTGAGATCGAAGGGGATTTTACCAAGGAAATTGTTTCCGGTTAAATGGGCCGTCTTTTCACCTCCCCCGACGCCGAAAAGGTTGATTTCCTCTTCACAATGCGGGCATGAAAAACCGCTCATATTCTCTATCAGGCCCAAAATCCGCATGTTTACCGTCTGGCAGAAACTGATTGATTTTCTGACATCCGCCAGTGATATTTCCTGGGGAGTGGTGACGATAATCGCCTGGGCATCCGGTACGGTCTGGGCCACGGTGAGCGGCTCGTCGCCGGTCCCGGGCGGAGAATCGATAATCAAGAAATCGAGCTCACCCCATTCCACATGCCCGAAGAATTGTTTGATTGCCGAAAATTTCATGGGACCACGCCAGATAATCGCATCGTCTTTGCTGGCATTCAGGGCTTCGATCGACACCGCTTTCAGATTTTTGGAATAACGGATTGGGATAAGTTTTTTGTTCTGATTTATATCCAAAATTCCTTTATAGCCTAGCATGCGGGGAATATCCGGTCCATGAATATCGACGTCCATGAGCCCGACGCGGAATCCTTGATCCGCCAAGGCTAAAGCAAGATTCACCGATACGCTTGTCTTTCCGACTCCGCCTTTGCCGCTCATGACTAAAAATTTCTGTTTTATTTTTAAAAGAGATTGAGCAACCATGGCATCCTGTTTGTCATGGTTGCTTTTCTGATTCATCGGTCCGCAGGAACTTCCTTTACAATTCGTCATCGCTTTTTTCCTTTCATTCCTCATCAATCAGTACTCTGGAGTTCGGATCGAGCATATTGACTTTAAAATAATGAAACTTAGCTTATTTCCAATAGCAACACATCTATTAAGCATTATATATTGTGAAATCAACTCGGAAAGGAGTGTGAAATGAGAACTCAACGCATTATATATATTATTTCGTTAGTGACACTGATTTATGGGATATTCATAGCGAGCCCAACGGCTTTGGCGGCTGAGACATATGTTATCGATCCGGTGCATTCATCGATCGTTTTTCGTGTAAAACATCTGGGTTTTACCTATGTGTCGGGACGTTTTGCAAATCCAGAAGGGAAACTCAATTTTGATTCGCAGTCACCCGAGCAGGGCAGCGTGAGGATTTCCGTTAAAACGGCAACGGTCGATACCGATCATAAAGATCGTGACAAACATCTCCGCAGTCCGGATTTTTTTGATGCTGATAAATATCCGAATATTTCATTTAAAAGCGACTCGGTTAAAAAAAACATCGGAGACGGATATGAAGTCAGCGGAACGCTTGATCTTCATGGTGTTCGTCGGCCATTGCGTGTACAAATGGAACATGTTGGATCGGGCAAGGATCCCTGGGGTGGGTATCGCGCAGGTTTTGATACGACATTTACAATCAAACGGAGTGATTTTGACATGCGCTTCGGACCCAACATCGTTTCGGATAATGTCCGCATCACCGTTAGCATCGAAGCAGTTCAAAAATGAACTACATCATAGACCAACAAAATCCGGAGAGCTATACGATAATTGCAAGGCGTCGTTTGAGGGAAGCTTGCAGCCCTGAGAGATCAAATATCTATTGACATAATAGGAGGTAACATGAAATCTGTAGTCGAGCCAAAACTCGATTAGATGTTATTCGTGATCAGTTAACTCATAATCCCCATTGGATTGAACCGCAATAAATAGCCCATTCCCCGTCCATTGCGGTGGGAAATTTTACGCAGGAGGTTAGCATGGAACTTCAAGGTAAAAAGGTAGTCATTCCGGTCGAAGAAATGTTTAATGTATTCGAATTCTGGTATCCATATTATCGACTGAAGGAGGCCGGCTGCGAAGTGGTGGTCGTGGGATCGGGGAGTGCATCTGAGTATAACGGGAAACCTGGAACCAGTATCAAAGTCGATGCCGACGTCGATGAGATCTCCGCCGCCGAATTTGACGGTATCGTGATACCCGGCGGGTATGCCCCGGATCTTATGCGACGCTACCCTGCCATGGTCCAACTGGTGAAGGATCTGTACGAAGCCCCCAAAGTGGTGGCCGCCATCTGCCATGCGGGCTGGATGCTGGCATCGGCCAAAATACTGGAAGGGAAAACCGTCACTTCATTTTTTGCGATCAAAGATGATTTGATTCATGCCGGAGCGAACTGGGTCGACCAGGAAGTGGTTGTGGACGGAAAATTAATCACCAGTCGAAAACCGGATGATCTTCCGGCATTTATGAAGGCAGTCATTGCAGCCCTTCACGATTAATTGCGCACGGATATAAAATCTTGCACGGATTAAACAGACAAGGAGGAAAAAATGAAGATTTTAGTAGGGTATGATGGTTCGAATTCTGCCAAGGCGGCTCTTGAAACAGCAATCACTCACGCGCACGCGTTCGATGCCGCAGTCGAAGTTGTTGCGTCGATGGTTAAAGGAACTGAGGATGAGCGAAAGGAAATCACCGATGCGGAGGGCTCGCTTGATTATGTAAAATCTTTGTTTATTAAAGAAAATGTCTCCTGCAATACGCATCTGCTAATTCGGGGGTTGTCCGCCGGTGAGGATCTGGTCGATTTTGCCACAGAAAACGACATCGATGAAATCATTGTGGGGGTGCGAAGGCGCTCCAAGGTCGGCAAGCTTCTGATGGGTTCGACGGCGCAATTTGTCATTTTAAATGCACCGTGTCCGGTTGTTACGGTTAAATAGTGTCCATCCACAAATGGTCTTTTCTGCGTTGTCAGGTTCAGGGTTCAACGTTCAGGGCTGGGGACAAGAATAAAATTAAAGACCCGAAGTCGCCATAAGACAAGAATGCAACCTTGAACTCCTGAACCTTTGAACCGTGAACGGCTACGGTTTTTTTAGCCATTTCTTTAATCGTCTAATCCCTTCTTCGATCGAAACCGTAGGGGTGTACCCCAAATCTCGTTTGGCGGCACTGATATCAAACCAGTGGGATTTGGCTGCCCCATAAACCAGAAAGCGGGTCAAAAGGGGTTCTTTTTGAATACGTAAAGTGCGATAAAAAAACTCCAGAACCGCACCGATAGTCCAGGCTGTTCGATACGATACAGTGCCTGTTATCGGCTCGAACTCAGCCGCCTCAAGGATCGCATTGATCATATCCCAGGCGGGTATCGGTTCCCCTTGGCTGATGAAATAAATGTTGCCGGACAGATCGGGTTTCTCCTTGAGTTTATCTGCAGCTAGAATATGGGCGTCTGCAGCGTTGTCGATATAGGTGGTGTCCACCAGATTCTTGCCGTTTCCGATTTGGCGCAGTTTTTTGGCCCGCTCAATTAATCTCGGAACAAAGTGAGAATCGCCGGGTCCCCATATTTGATGGGGGCGCAAAATGATTGTGCCTAGACGAGGGTCGTCAATGTTCAAAATCCTCTGCTCGGCTAATGCCTTGGTTTTAGGATAGAAAGCATTATATCTGGAAGGGTAGGGGATTGATTCATCGACACCCTCAAGATCGGTTTCGTTAAAAATAACGCTGGGTGTGCTCGTGTAAATGAGCCTGGAAACGTTCTGCCGCAGACAGGCGTCGATGACATTTTGGGTTCCCGTGACATTGGTTTTGTAATAATCCGCATAATCCCCCCAGGGAGGCGGTTTGGCAGCCGTATGAAACACCAGATCGACACCTTTGCAGGCCAGTACAACTGCATCCTGATCAGCGATATCACCTTGAACCTGTTCTATCCCCATCGCTTCGAGCTTCGGGTAAAAACTGCGCGAAAAACTACGAATTCTTCTATCCCTGTTAACCAGTCGTTCTGTAATGGCGCCACCTAAAAACCCACCACCGCCGGTGACCAGGATTTTTAGAGCGGTTGGATCTTCGGTATTTAGATCTTCAGCTGCTTCTGAGCCCATAATCTGAGTTTCTCACGGAATATCTTGGAGTTATGGCGGATATCTACCGGAAATGAACGGTGAAACAGGACAGTTTCGATTTCTTGAGTCAGCTCGTGGCTTTGGGCAATATCCAGCAGCTCTTTTTTTATCTCGGCTTTCGAATGACGGCCCTGGCTCTGCTCCAGTTCGATACAGATAACAGGATTTTGGTCCGGCGGCTCACCCACGCCCACCAGCGCACTGCGAAGCACGCTGGGATGATTGTTGAAAATGGCTTCACAGGGAATACTGAAAAGTGTTCCCCGAGTGGTAATGACACGGTGGTTTTTTCGCCCGCAATACCAAATTCGTCCTCGGGGATCTTTCCATCCAAGGTCTCCCATGCGATGCCAGATTCTCTCATCCGCGGTTGAGTTTGCAGAGATTTTAGAAAGCGCATCGGCTTCGGGATTTTCAAAATAGGCCTTTGTCACCAAATCCCCTTTGATTGTGATTTCACCAACCGCACCATCGGATTCCAGCAGGTCGTCAGACCACTGCGCGATAGGGCGGTCGCTAATTTTGATAATCTGCACGTTTATTCCATCCAACGGCCTACCTACGCACATGCCGTATCCTTGCTGGGTAAGATTCTTTGTCTGCGTGAGGATTTCCCGGCTGGCGATGGAAATAACCGGAACGGCCTCTGTGGCGCCGTAGGGGGTATGGATTTCTGCATCAGTGCCGAGCAGATTTTCGAAACGTTCGATATTGTCGGGTGATACAGGAGCGCCGGCTGAAACCACCCGCTTTATAGAATTCAGCTTGATTCTTTTTTCCACTCCGTAGCGGCCGACCCGGTCTAACAACGCCGGTGAGGCAAACATATTGGTAACGCCGTGGTTGTGGATGGCTTCAATAATTTTTTCCGGATTTACGAACGCAGGTTTGGTGGGATCCATGTCGGGGATGACTGCCGTCATGCCCAGCGCTGGATCAAATAAGGCAAATAAAGGGAAGGTCGGTAAATCTATTTCGTCCGGAGTTATGTGAAAATGAGATTTAATATGCCGAACCTGGGCATCGAAAATGCCATGTGTGTAGATGGCGCCTTTGGCCGGACCGGTACTGCCGGTAGTAAAAAGAATGGCGGCGGTTTCATCACGGCCGGTTTTTGCAATGCTAAAAGGTTCAAGCGATGTTTTTTTGATTTGTCTCAGTGTCGGGCCACCCCAACACAAGCGCCTACCGACCGTGATCCATGTTTTAAGAGTTTTAAAATATTTGCGCTGAAATATTCTGAGGACATGTGCGGGCGGTATCCCGATCATGGCTTTTGGTCGGCTTTGTTGGAGACAACTGAGCATCCGGCCAATTCCCATACCGGGATCGACAACCACAGGGATTGCGCCGACTTTAAAGAATGCAAATGTGATCGCAAAGAAGTCGATACCGGGTTTGACCATAAAGAGGGTTCGGGTGCCCCGGGTGATACCGAGGGTTTCAAATCCGTGCGCAATTCGATCCGATTCCTGATCGAGTTGTCGAAAAGTGAGATGCGCATAAGCGATCCGCCCATCAGCATCCTTCACGGTCGGGTAAACCACCGCCCGTTTGTAAGGTTGTGATTGCGCCATTTTGCGCAAACGGTTTGAAACATTGATCATTTCGTCTTTCGGTTTTTGATTTTGCATTACATGTAATGGTGCGAATTATCGATCGATCGGGTGGTCTTGGAAAAAATCTTTAACTTTGGCTAACACCTTTTCGGAAGCGTCTTCAAGAAGATAATGGCCTGCGTCAGGAAACACATGCGCTTCAGCAGCAGGAAAACGCTCCTGCCATTCCCGCAAGTAGGTTTGGTCAAAGACAAAATCGTGTTGTCCCCAACAAATGAGCATCGGAATTTGTTTCAATTTATATAGATTTTGATCAAGATTAGATACAATGGCGTAACTCGGATCATGTGTATTTATGGGAATATCCTGAACAAACTTCAGTGTCGCAATGCGGTTGTTCCAAGAATTATAAGGTGCCCTAAGACCTGCCTTTACCTCTTTTGGCAAGGGTTTCTGTGAATTCAGCAAAAGTGCTCCACGAACAAAGAGATTGAATCCCAAGACCGCAAGAGTTGCCATGCCTTTAAAATTACGGACAATTCTGAGACTGAGGGGGAGTTTTTTGCCTTTGGGAATCGGGAATGCGGCTGTATTGGTTATGACAAGACGGCCTACTTTTTGAGGATACTTGACGGCCCACGCCATCCCGATGGCACCGCCCCAGTCGTGAAGCACAAGGGTCACTTTTTGATTTAATTCAAGGCTGTTGAGAAATTGTTCCAGATCTTCGATGCGGTTTTTTAGCCGGTATTCATATGCGTGAGGATGAGGTTTTTCTGAATATCCGCAGCCGATGTGATCCGGTGCAATGACGCGATAATCAGGAGAAAGCCCCTCTATTAGGCTGCGAAAATAAAAAGACCACGTGGGATTGCCGTGCAGCATGACGACCGGTGGACCGCAGCCCTCATCGACATAGTGATATTTTAATCCACCAATGGGGCGAAAATTCGGTTTAAACGGATAAAGATGACTAAATTTTGACGCATTTATTTTATTCACAATACTACCATTTTACACCCAGCATGAGGCAATTCAAACCACTTCCGATCCCAAGCAGCCCTACCAAATCGTATGGCTCAAGAAATCCGCGCTGATCAGCGATCGCAAGGGTAATTGGCAGCGAAACAGTGCCGATGTTTCCCAAATATTTAAAAGTTGTGAAATCTTGCTCCTTGGATACACCGATAGCGTTCAGGATGTTGCTTTGATGCGTGGCGCCGACCTGATGGCATATGATTTTGTCCGGCTGGTCGACGGTCCATGCCATCTCGCTTTTAAAGGCATTAAAAGTCTCGATGCCCAGGGTCACACCGTTTTCAAGTACACCGACTGAGTCGGTTTGCATAAAATGAAGTCCGGAAGCCGGGATTCCGGTATCCGGGCCCCATGTGCAAAGATCGTGATGTCTGGCTGCATTGTGGGCAACACCGCCCAACAGGCGGTGGCCCTGCTTTGACACCGATTCGCCGGCCAGGAGCACCGCCACTGCGCCGGAACCGCCTGTCAGGGTAGCGACACATTTTTTAAAGGTGTCCATATCACTGTTTTCCAGCATGCGGTTTATGGATAGATCGACAATCTGGCGCGCCGATTCACACGAAACCACCAGGCCCGAGCGAATGTGTCCCAACTCGATCGCATTGGCAATTTCGACCATACCGTTCATAATGCCGAGACAGGCATTGGAAACATCATACACCATGGCTGTCGGTGCAAGATCGAGTCCGTCGGCGACCGCACAGGCGGTTGCCGGTTCAAGGTTCTCGCGGCAAACACCGCCGTATATGAGCATGCCGATGTCGTGCGGTGAAATGGCAGCGTTTTCAATCGCTTTTTGTCCGGCCAGGATGGCACCGTGCGACATCCTGAATCCCGGATCCCAGAATCGCCGTTCATGGATTCCGGTTAACGCTTCAAGCTGCCCTTTTTGAAAATGGAGGGCCTCATACAGCGGCTCGAGTCGCTTTTCGATGTCATCCGATGAGACCACGTTCGGGGCCAGTTCATAGCCAAAAGATTCAATATAAACTTTGGAATATTTCATTAATCCAAAAGCCCTTATTCTTACTGGATTCCCGCTTTCGCGGGAATGACAAGAATGAGATTTGTATTCATATGTTTAATTGTCGGTTTGATAATTTATCAATCTCAAAATCAAAACGGAGTCAGCATGACGCCAAAATTTTTAAACTGATAAATGCATAATCCATCCACTTTTAAAAATCCGTCTGCCTGAATATAGGGAACAGGCGAATCGCCGATCGACGTTACCACCGCTTCGATCTCCACCTGCTCATTGTGGGGCAGGATCTGTCCCCGGTAGCTCCAGGAATGCGATTGTCCGGTGAAAAGCTCAAAGCGATGGGTTTGGGATCGCTCCGGCCATTGGTGCAGGGCCATATACTTTAGCAGTTGAATGAAAGATTCCAGACCCAGTGAACCCGGACAGACAGGATCTTGATAAAAATGGGCCTTAAAATACCATTCTCCGGAATGGATGCGCTTGGTTGCACGAATAAATCCAAGACCGGCCGGGCCCCCTGCGGGTATCCAATTATCGATCTTATCGACCATACGAAGTGCTTTTGCGGGCATGGCGAGACCGGACTCCTGATCCCATTTTTTGTCATGCGGCGACAGGGGTGCCTTATCTTCCAGAATATCTGAAATACTCTCTTGCAGCTCAGCCGATGCAGGCGCATACATATTTTTTTCAGCATCGCGAATGCCGGCCTGTTGTTCAAGGGCTTTTTCGGTAAAAAAACCGAAGTTGGTGTTGCCTTCGTAAACCGGCTTGCCGGATGTCAGGACACAGAAATCGAACTCCTCGATAATCATGTCTCCCGCTTCTGATACTTTTTTCAAACGGGCTCGAGTCGTCAGCGTCTGCGACATCGAATGGATGTTATCATGCAGGATTACGCGTCCATCCAGATTTCTGAAGCGCAAATCTTTCTGGCTTTTGAGCGCGGAACCCATATAAGCCGCCAGCCAGCCGCACGGCTGGAGGGCAATCTCATTTAAGGCACAATAGGGGAGGGATGGGGTACGATTGGCCTTGAAGTACCATGCATCGGGGTCGATATCGAATTCAGCTTCCACCCAACCATCCGGTTTCAAGACCCATGCTTCCGGCTCAAGTGAGGTTATCCGGTCTATAAAAAGGTATGGCGGATTGGGGAGTCTGGCAATGAATCTTTCCTTATCAAAAATTCGATACCGATTTCCAAACGCCTTTGACGGCTTGCCCAACGCAAATTCGAGCAGTTTTGTATGATCGAAGACCGCGGGCTGAGGCGATTCGCTGTCTGTGCCGGACATTGATAAGGGTCTCGGTAAGGCGGCAACCGGCATTGACGGAGTTTTGCCTTTATGTTTCCAGAAAGATTCAAGTGCGTTGCGGCTGGAACCGGTCAACTGCAGCGACATATTGCTGAAACAGACGATGTAATGCCCGTCGGCATACATATGGGCATCGGCGATGACAAAGGGATGCGGATCGTATCCGATCTTTTTGATTTCAATCTCGTAGACGACTTTTGTGGTTTGCGGCGTTACCGGACCGCGACACTTTAATACGGCTTCAATCCCGACAACGGGTTCATAAGTCGCTTCGGGGCTGTCTGTAATCCAACCCATACGCTGGATAAAGACTCTGAGGGTGTGGGCGCAGCATTCATACATGAGAGTCCCCGGCATGACTCTGTCATCCACAAAATGACACGTTAAGAACCAGGCATCCGGATCGATATCGGCTTCGGCACGGATCAGTCCGAGGCGATATTGTCCACCGGTCGGATCGAGTGTTAAAATGCGGTCGATCAGTTTCATCCGGCCACTCGGCAAAATCAGAGCATCTGAGATCGTGATGCCCTTGAAAAGATTACCGAAACACCCGGCCGGGTCTCCTCTGCGAAGCGCAGACAGCTTTTCCTCACTGTAGCTTTCAGACTGCGGGTTTTGATAAAAGGGAATAATGTCTTCTCGGATCGGATCGGTGGTGACGGTTTTCGGCCCATCTTCCTCCTCGGATGAAAGAATCCCTCCCGAATGGCGTACTTCTTCTTCGGTAAAAAACCCGGCACAGCCGTTTTTCATGGTAATGAGATGCGAATTCCCAATAAAACCTTCAAAATGAAAAAAGAAAAGATAGGTATCTCCCTGCTGCACAAAACGTTCAATTTCGATTTCATAGCGGATGATATCCTCCGGCCGGGGGAGATCTCTGTGAAAAATGACCGTGGCATCGAGAAGCCGATAGGCCCTCTCCCCTTTTACCACACGATCGATACCCAGGTAGGAACACAAAAACAGATCGGCCTGACCGGCTTCTACGGAAATACAAACCGGTACCCGGTTTCCATCGAGATACCATGCATCAGCGTGAACATCATGTTCGGTAACAATTCGTCCGGGTCCGAGCTCGCATTTTTTACCTTGCAGCGATAAAATCCGATCCACAAGCATCAAAGGCTCGTCGGGAAGACGTACGCGCACCGGATAGCCGTCAACCACGCGAAACTGGGATCCCAAAACCGCGGCTGCCGAACCCACTGCAAATTCGAGGCACTGTTCACGTGAATAGAGCGCTTGTACCGGGGTCCTGGATGGGCCGCGAATCATTTCTCCGGCAAGTTTGTTTTGAAATGTAAACGTGCGCTCATAAGCCTTACCCAGATCCTCCGAAAATTGAAGAAATGTCTGGTGGGCTTGGGCGGTCCGGGTTATTTGGTGTCTGTAGGTTTCAATGGTGCCGGAATAGGGTATGTTGCCGGAAGACGGTCTTGGATCGGATGTGGGTTCATCATCCGCAAATGTTGGATAGGGCAAGTCGGGGATCGGCGTAATTCCACCGACGGCGAGGGTCAACGTCTGTTCCTGAGGGGGTGTAATCTGATCTCGGCCCCACAATGTGCTGACATTTTGACCGTAGAGCCGATCGAGCTCGACCGGAATACGTTCGGTGATCACTGTACCCAAAAACCGCAGCCATGTCCGGTATTCATCTTCACCCTTGACACTGGCCGAAACCGACAGATGCGGTTTAGAGCCCAGAATGCGATCGATCATTCGGGAACAGGAAGAATGCGGCCCCATTTCAAGAAAAACGCGCACTCCTTCGTTGTATGTCCTTTCGATCAGCGCCGGAAAATCGAATCCGGACAAGGCCTGGTCTACAATAGAGGCCGCAGCTGCCTGATCGGTCACGTGATACGCCTGTCCCGAGGCACAACTATAAAACCGGATACCTTCAGGATTTGTGGCCTGAAAAACGTGAAGCCCTCTGTATTCAGAGACCACCGGGGAAAGTGCATCACAGTGCACGGCGACGACCCCTTCCAGATAGACCGATTCGCCACCGAGGCGTCGGAGGGCTTCGTTGACCTGTTCTTTGATCCCGCCGACAACACATTCTGCATGTGTATTGATGATCAGAAGTCGAACATAGGGGAGATCCGCGATGGCATCACGAACCATTTCGGCCGGGCGGTTGACCACGACGACACGCCATCCTATGTCCATGCTTTCGGGAACTTTCCATGCCTTTCGAACCGCATCGCATGGGCCTGAAAGATCTTCATGAAAGATTTTCGTCTTCAACATCCGTTTCAGCATTTCACCCCGATCCGGCCAGGCCCCCAAGGCGAAAAGCCCGGTCGACTCCCCCAGGCTGTAACCGATAACGGCCCGGGGCCGGATGCCGAAGCTTTGGACAAGGTTGGCCGTAATCCCACCATAGACCACTTGTTGGAAGATCATATTTAGGGGATCGCAGAGGATCTTTTCATGGGCATCTTTTTGCCATCCGGGCTCCCACGAAGATCTCCAGGGTGTAAACACATGCGGCCGAATCTGCGTCATAAATTGTTCGGTTTTAATGTCCATTGCGCGGAATATTTCAGGCCATCGTATACCGAGAGTCCTTCCCATCCCCACATAATGATTTCCGGAACCGGGAAAAACAAATGCGATATCCGCCGATCCTCCCAGAGGCTCAGGAGAATAACAGACGCCGCCGGAGGGTTCAAATTTAGAGCGAGTGCCGGTTTCGACCGCCGCTTTGGCCTGGACAACTCCTTTTTTAAATCCGGGAATATCCCCGGCCATAAGCGTAACGGCATACTTTTTTTCAGGGTCCGCGCCCCGCAGCTCAAACCAGGTGCGGGCCTCCTCGGCCATAGATATCCGGTGTTTTCGGTGTGACTCACTGACATGCAGTGCGAGCTCTTTTAAACCTTTCAAAAGCTGTGTCCGGTCAAAACCTTCAACCACGAATAGTCCCCATCCCCTAAAACCGAGAGGCGCATGTCGCTCGCTCACAACCTGGTTCGGAATTTGCTCGACCCCTTGATATTCGAATGCTTCCAGTACGGCATGGGAACAGTTTCCATCCGAAGTCATGGTCGAGACACAGGCCCTGCGGGGGCCGTTGCGGCGGTCTCGATACCAGTATTGTGCAGCAGCCGGGATATGGAAAACATCCTTTTTCCATATATCCATTAAGGGCTCGGTAAAATTAATGAGCGGTGGAATGATCTCATGGTAGAGGGCTAAAGCGGTTTTAACCAGCGAAGCCAGCCCGGAAGCCGCGCCCGTGTGACCGATATTCGGTTTTAGCGCTCCGAGCGCACAGGGCCAAGTTCGCTCCTTAAAAACACGGTGCAATGCTTCTGTTTCCGTCCTGTCTTCCTGTGGATCTCCACTCCCATGCGTTTCAACATAACTGATGGCGTCATGAGAAATGCCAGCTTCCTGCAAGGCATTTGTGAGAGACCGGATATACGTCTCCGGCGAGGTCGATTCGGACGTAAGGTCTCCGCCTGTCGCATTTCCCAATCCTTTAATCACGGCATAAATGCGGTCACCGTCGCTGAGGGCCCGATCGAGTCGTTTGATGATGATGGCGGCGGCGCCTTCTCCCGGGAGAGCGCCATTGGCTGATTTGTCGAAGGGAAATGATTTTTTTGCATGCGTAAAGGGCTTGATTTTGTCACTGACGACAATATTGCGGGCGTCACCGGTAAAATCAACCGCACCGACAAGAAACGCCTCGGCTTCGCTTTGCTGGAGCGATCTGACACCTATTTCAAGTGCTTTCAAACCTGAAGCCTCTTCACAAGAAACGACAAAACTTGGGCCGCCGAGACGAAATTCCTTTGCTATCCGGCTGCCGATGATGCCCCCCAGGGCTCCCAACGTTCGCGTGGCCGTGAGGGGAGGCCCGCAGGCATCTTTGAGTGTTTCAAGCCAGATTGCGGTTTGGCGCGGATTCAGATGATAACCCATTTGTTTTATCCAGCCCGGTATCTGGTTATGGAGATTCCAGCGAAGGTGAAAATCGGTCGCTTCAAAGTCAAAACCCATCCCGATAACGACCCTACATGGGGGTCGTTTTTCCCGCAACGGCAAACGGCTGTCCTTCATGGCGCCGGCGGCAACCTTGAGGGCCAGCAGGTGTTGGGGAATGATATCCGGTATTTCTTTGGGCGGGATATGGAAGGCATTGATGGGAATTTCGAGCCTATTCATAAAACCGCCATACAAATCCGCTTGATCAAAACTCCCTTTCCAGCCTCCAGCCGGGTTTTTACGGATACTGCTGTCCCCATTAAAGATCGCTTCCTGAAACAGACCCAGCGATTCAAACGATCCAAAAGAGGTGTTCATTCCCACGATGGCGATGGGAACCGATTTTGCGTCTGTGGGTCGGCCTGTATAAGTGGGGGAGCTAATGCTGTTTGCAGCAGAAGGTTCGAAAGCTTCAAAAATAAGGTGCGCATCGATGCCGCCGAATCCAAAGGCACTGACGGCTGCCCGCCGCGGGGTTTGCGCATTTCTTTTTGGCCAAGTTTCGGCTTCGGTCTGAACCTTGAAAGAACTGTCGTTTAAGGGGCTTTCGGCGGGAGGTGATACATAATTGAGTGATGGGGGTAGAATTCCGTGTTTCAAGGCAAGGAGCGTTTTTATCATTCCGGCCGCCCCGGCTGCGGTTAAAAGATGGCCGATCATCGACTTGACCGATCCGATGGCACACTTTCTGCCTGTGCGGTTGGGATGCTCCCACAATTGCATCAGACTCTCAATTTCGGTGGTGTCTCCCACAGGCGTGCCGGTGCCGTGACACTCGATCAGATCTATATCATCCGGATTCAAACCGGCTTTGGCATAGGCCTGATGCATGGCACGAATCTGGCCTTCGCTGGCAGGCGTCAGAAGATTTCCGCTGATATCATTTGAAAGTCCGATACCGCGTATCAAGCCGTATATCTGATCGCCATCTAGCAACGCATCCTGCAGGCGCTTTAAAGCCAGTATGCCGACACCTTCACCCACCACCAGTCCGTCGGCCCTCGAATCGAATGGTGCACAGCGCCCGGTAGGCGAAAGGGCTCTTAGTTGCGTAAATCCGATCTGCGTATACAGAGAGTCAGGGCGCGAAACACCGCCGGCCAACATCACATCAGCGCGCCGGGCGGAGAGTTCGTCGCATGCGAGTTTGACGGCATAAAGTGAAGACGCACAGGCCGCATCAAGGGTGTAGCTTCCGCCGCCCAGCTGGAGCGCCTTGGCTAACAGTGTCGCGGGAAAACTTGTAACGCGCCCTGCCAGGGCTTCGGTTCGGCTGAGCAAATCAGTTGCGATGATCTGATGATGCGTTTTTCCAAGCAGCCGCTCTTCAAATGCAAAGCCCAGTGTTTTACGGGCAATTGATGAAGCCGCGTCGGTAGGCAGCGCAATCGCGGCCAGAATCGTTCCGGTACGCTTCTTTGTGACCTTTCCGCTGGAATGGTCCGGTTTGACTTGCGAAAATGCAGCTTTCCCGGCCTGCAAAACCAGATGATAAAGGGGATCCAGATCTTCCAACAACTCGGGATCAATCGAAAAACCGGCAGAATCAAAACGAAAATCACGAATCAGACAGGCGCGTCGCGAAAAGGATTTGTCGGGCAGGGGAGCTTCGCTATAGACGACGTCGGGGGGAACAATCCAGCGTTCCTCAGGTATCTCAATCACTGCATTTTTTTTATTGATAATATTATGCCAGAACTGATCGATATCAGAGGCACCCGGAAAGACGCCGGCCATCCCTACCACAGCGATTGGCGGCCTTGGTTCTTGTGTGCGGTTTTTTTCTGAATTGTGACTCATTAAAATCGGCCTGGCATCCTTTTCAGTGGTGGGTTCTGGGGGAAACTGAACCGTTTTGAAACTGGCTCTTTATTTTTTGATAAATAGCAATCAGTGTTTTTATGTCTCGGGTTTGAATAGTGGTCGTGGATGCAGCCTGACCATCAGCCACCCAAACGGCCGAGCTTATTCGCCCCATTTCTGTGAAGGGGACGGCCATGTTTAATGTGTTTTGTCGCAGTTGAATGTATTTAGACATATCAACATCAAAAGCCATGAGGGGTGTTTGGGAGGGTTTCGGCTTAAGTGCTTTCGTTTGCAAAAGTAAATGCTGAAGCCGTTTGTCGTCGCCGGCGGAAAGCAGCAGATTCCCATGTGTTGTCATACGCACTTCATATTCGAAAATCTCTTTAAGTGTTTCTTTCAGCGGCACGGCCATGCTGCCGGAAGGGAAAGGAACTCGGATTTTGAAACCGATGACCTCATGCTCTGCGACCTTGCTGTCTTTGGTTCTGATAAAGCTGGGTTCAATTTTCTGGCCCGAATTTTTCTCCAACATGACGGCAATTTCATGGTTCAAATTTGTCAGCCAAGGCAAATATTCCTTCACCAGGAATGAGCCTGATGCGTCCGGACGGGCAAGGACCATAACCATTTCAAAATCGATCTTTTCTTCATTAAGGGAGATGCCTCCCGCCATCTCGCCCGTAAATTTATCGCTGATTTGTGTAAAAATGGGTAAATCGAATCCGATTTGCTTATAAAATTTACCGAAGATGGCGTCGTTTATACGAATCATCCCTTTCAGGTCATGACAGCCGGATCTGGCGTTGATTTGAAATCGGGGACGGTAATCGAGCAGATAGGCATTTTTACAAGACTGCGAAAAAAGTACGAATAAGTCAGTATTCGGACGAGCCCTGACTTCAATAGAAGAAGTAAGCTCCTTAGGGGTAAGGTCAAACCCCAACCCGAAGAATTCTAGCTGGGAGGCGTTGTTCAATAACGCCATGATCAGTTCTTGAAGCTCCGCTTCCGCCAGTCCTTTTTCTTTTTGACCCGGGGTTTGGGGAATATCCTTCAGATAAGCCAAAAACTGCTCAACTCGGGTATTTTTTTTGGCCAGGAGGGTGTGCGGATTAAAATTCAGATATAAAGACTTCTTTAGGCCTGAATTCGATGCCGCCAAAAGCGCCTCGATGCCCTCCTTGGGAAAATTCCTTGAGTTATGGGGGGGCAGCGATAAAAAATAATAATCCGGGCCGACTACCGGTTTGTAGATTGCGCGGAAGTTTTTATTGGGCTGTGAAAAGGGGATCAGGATTGCGGTTTTGACCTTTGAGTCCTCAAGTTTGACACCGATCGTAATCAAACGGGAAGGATCGATCCAGTTCGTTCCTTGAATCATAACCCGCAACATGTTTGTGGGAGATTCAAACTGCTTTTCAGGATCGAATCCCATCAGATCGTCGATCAGACTTAAAGTCTTCTCCAAATGGTTTATCGAAAAAATAGCATCGAAGAAAGCGTTCTCGGATTTCTTGGCCCAGGCCGGTGACAGGTATACAAATATCAGCAATATCCCGAGGATCTGCAGACAAATGGACGATTTTTGTTTCGCAATTCTCATTTTGAGCCACCGGTGATTAACGTTTCGGGGAATGCCGGAATGACATTCTTTAGCTGCCGGGTTAATAATGAGGGATCGGGATTTTTTTGAATGATCTTCAATCTTGCAAATCAAAAAGACGATCGAGGCATTTTGATATCGGCGTGTTTAATGTATTTTTTTAGAAGGCTCCGATATATTCCTTTTTTCATAATATTTTTCAGGCCCCGGTTGAAATCTTCGAGCAAGACCTTGGAGCCAGGGTATTTTTTAGATACCATGAGATGCAAAGAATCTTCATTCAACGCCTTCAGCGAAGCGCCGAAGCGCCACATTTCATCCGGAAAAAGCTTTTCGATTATTACCCAGCCGACAAATTCGTTTTCCGGCACAAGATCGACTTGTTCCAGATACAATTTTTTGAAAGCAATTTCAGAATTGCTTGAATAGCTGACATTTAATTCGGCACGCTTGAACATGGGAACATAATAATATCCTTTAACGCCGGCAATTTTATATGTTTTCAGATCCCGGATGGCTTCGAAATCGACCGTTTTAATCTTTCCTTTCATATAAAAGAAAATGCTCTTTGACCAGGCAATGGGGTCGGAAAAATAGGCGAATTTTTGTCTTTCAATGGTCCGTTTGTGTGGAAAAGATGCGAAATATTTACCTGTAGCGATTTTTTTTTCAGCATTTTCCCATGATGTAAATTCAAATTCGGTTTCTATCCCGACCGATAGAAAGGCATAGGAGACGACTTCGGCCGTAAAGCCGTAATTGTCCATGCCGGCGGAGACATAGGGCGCGTATTCACCGGTCAGCAATATGATATTGCGGGCCTTGATATCCTGAGGACACGTAAGCAGAATGACAAAACAAAAAACGACGGCAAAGCGACGCATATTTATTTTCCCCCGAGATAGAAAGTGTCCAATTCAGAAATGCGGATATTTTGTGTAGTACAAGGCCGCACAAGGGTTTGCTGTGATATGAAGAACGAAGTTCTTCGGCAAAAAGACCATTTATGGATGGACACTATTTAGATTTCGGTTTAAAGGCTTTAAAAAGGGATTCGTCCATAACGGCCTCGTAGCCTAACACTTGAGCCACAATTTTATCATCTAAGTCCACAAACGTAAAGTTTCCAACCATTTTATGATCGGATACATCTTTAACCTCCAAAATGGCGGTGACGCCCTCGGGAGGAAACTGTCCGCGATATTGGCGATACTGAGAAGCGTAGCTCGGGAGGGAAACAGCACCGGATTGTTCAAAACACCAAATGGTTGCCATCTGAAATGCTGCGTCAAGAACGAGCGGATCGCCGATCCAAGTGCTCCTCAATGGATTCGACATCCATTTTTCAGGGGAGGGGGCCGCGGTAACCTTGGCGATCATGCCTTTAGCGGAAAGGTGGGTGATTTCTCGAAGTCCGTGGAGATCGGCACCATGAAACAGGATTTGTTCATAGATTTCCTGAACGCTTTTTGGATAGCCGTTTGAGTCAAAGTGAGATGGTTTGCGGAACTGCGGCGGACTTGACAATTGGTCGGTCAAAATTGCTTTGGCGCCATAATGGATTAACTCCCGACCATCTTGAAAACCGTCTCGAATCTCGACCGCAACTTCAAAATCGCGGTCTTTGCGCTTGATTTTTCCGGCCATCAGCCGGATCGTTTTTTTCTTCTGATCGAGCTTGATCCCATTAAAAAGCCGTATATCATCAAGCCCCTGCAGAACGAGACCCGGGTTTTCATGAAGCGCACTGTGGCCGAGCCATTCGGATATCAACGCGAAGGGGACCACCGGCGTTTGATCCAACATATGCGATTTCAAAATTGGATATAATTCCAGCTCGAGTTCCCGCTGACATGTGAGCAAGAGTTTTTCGGTTTGGGACTGTGCGGGTTTCGGGATCGGCGTCGGGGTCATATTTGCGCCAATGATGACCTCCACCGCATCATTCGCTTCACCCCGCATTTCATCGAGCAGGCAACGCCCTCCCTGAGATGTGGGTATCAAATCGACATTCTTTTTGGCAAATTCGCGCTTCAGTGCCGGTGAAACCATTCCACCATCCCAGGGGCCCCAGTTAATGGATATTACCCGACAATTCGGTCGGCGCCGAGATTCGAATTGTGCAATCTTATTGAGGACTTCATTGGCCATGGCATAATCGACCTGGCCCCTGTTGCCCATGCGCGCCGCAATGGATGAGAAAAAAACCAAATGTCTCAAATCTTCCGTATCGATTGCTTCCAGAAGATTTCGAAGTCCTTTTATTTTGGTATCGAATACCCGCTCAAACTGTTGCGTAGTCTTATCCGTAATAAGGTGATCTTCAAGTACGCCGGCGCCGTGAATCAGACCGGTTACCGATCCCATTTGACGAAGAACCGTTTCGATAACCGTTTTTACCGGTTCGGTATCACGAATGTCGACGGTATAATACGCGAATGTTGAACCCAATCGCTCGAGCATTTGCAGATTCCGATAAATTTCACGGTTGGCCATCCATGCTTTGTATTTTTTTTCAAGTTTTAAGGGTGAGACCGGACCATCGTCAAATTCATGCGTCAAAATCTCTTTTTTAATGGAAGCTTCATCTGTCAATGAATACAGCCAATCCGGTTCCGGCGCCGGCGCTGGCGATCGTCCCAAAAGGGCCAGCTTCGGATTTGAATCTTGGGCAAGGGCCATGGCCGCGGCGGCCGTTACGCCGCGAGCGCCTCCGGTAATGATAAAAACGTCCTGCGGGGTAATGTTTAGCTCACCTTCCGGAAAAGGCTTGGATTCTAATTCCAGCCGGTTTCTGAAACCGAGTTTTAGATGTGAGTCGAGACCGATCTCAAGCGGCGCGGATGGATCGGAATCTAAAAGCTGTGTCACCACCATCTGGGAAATATCATCATACTGCGGTGTATCGCATTCAATATCCAAGGCGCGGCATGTCACGCCGCTCCATTCAAGCGCAGCTGTTTTTACCAGCCCGGCGAGGCCGCCCTGTTCCGGATCACGGAAGTCGGTCTGCTTAAATCCAAACGCACCGTCTATTCGTGTAATGGTTGCAAACAGAGCTCCGCCCAACTGCGCCGACGCCAAAAGTCCGGGAGCCGCCATTCGGCTGATATGAAAAGCCTCCTTCAACCAGCCGGATGTTTTCGGGAGGTAGGGGATGATTAGACCGCCTAAATTCGACAGGTCGTTTTGACTGCTGAAATCGGAATAGGGCATACAGACCGCATCGATTTTCATTGCTCGAAATTTTGCCGCAATCATTTCACTTAACCCGCTGTCATCATCGATGACATAAACACGGCGATCGCGGGGGATCGGTCTTTCTGCACCTGTTTGAACGGGGTCTTCAATGATGCGGATGACCCTTCTTCCCAGCGTCGGGGGATTTTCTGCGGCAGTCATCTCACTTGGGACGGGCGCCTCCCTTTGTAAAACTGTGTCTGTATCTGATTCTTGGGTTGATGAAGATTGGGCCAGGTAAGCTGCAATTTGGCCCAGCGTTTTCAGACGTCCCAGCATTTCAGGAGGAATCGTGGGAAGGTCAGGAACCTTCTCTTCCAGGGTTGAAAGAATTTCAACACGCTTGATGGAGTCGATGCCCAAATCGGATTCAATGTCCATATCCATCCCCAGCATTTCATCCGGATATCCGGTGAGTTGGCTGACGACCTCTATAATGTGGTGGGTAATTTCTTCGAGATCGTTCTTCATAGGCAACGGGGCAGCACCATCGGGCAAACGTTGAGGATCATCGGAAAGATTAGGAGTTGGGTCGGTTTGGGGTGATTCGATCGTTGTTGAAAGCGTCTTCGCCGCAAGGGGAGCCTCTTCCATATGTAGAGTTTCTTCCGGCACCGGCGGGACTTCCGAAAGGGGCTGACTGTGCCCGGTTCCCCTGTGAAACTGAGGCCTTGGATCAAGACCGAGGGCGGCTTCGGCGAGTTGTTCGGTTTTTTCCATCATGACTTGAAGTGTTCGGCTGGCTTCGGCCTGGGTTTCCAGGAACTTTTGATGGGCTTCGGCAGTCACTTTGTGAAGGGTCTGCATCGATTTGAGTCCTTCCTGGACCACCTGAAAGGCGTCTGTTAGGGAGGGATTGTTTTTCTTCATTTCATCTCTCAGTATGGTTTTTTGGAGATCGAATTGATCTTCGTGATCTTTGGATTTTTGGTTGCCGGGCCGGCTTTTAGGAATTGCTACTGCTATCCTGTTTTCATTCTGGTGATGATCTTCCGAGCGGATCCGATTTTGTGCTACCAGCTGTTCAGTCTCCCTGTCGTCGGGTGTGGAGATGGCAGGTGTACCGGCAACGCGGTAATTTGTGCCCAGAATCGGTATCCGCATTCGTTTTTTTGGCTGTTTTTGCGGTGTTGTTTCCCATTTTGTCAGATCGACCGTGTGGCCCGACGCAGCCAGTTGACAAAGGACTTGTGCCAAATCGGTTAGTCCGAACCGTTTTCCTGAAGAGGCGTCCAGCGGCAAGACATCGACATGTTTGTCCTTGATGATCGACTTGACCAGTCCGCTTAACACGGCCCTAGGTCCGATTTCGATAAACGTGCGAGTCCCGGATCGATAAATATTATTAATTTCTTTTAAAAAATTAACCGGTTGTAGCAAATGCCGACCCAAAAGCGTTTTCGCTTGATCTGAATCCTGGGGATATCGATCACCCGTTGTATTGGAGAGAACCGGAACGTTTGAAGGGGTTATTTGGATGTTATTGAGTACATTTTGAAAGGGCACCTGTGCATCTTTGACCAATGGGCTGTGGAAAGCCGCCGAAACCGGAAGCCTGATCGCCGTAAACCCTTTCTGTGTGCAAATCGTTTCCGCTTTTAACACAGCTTTGGTTGTACCGGATAAAACCCCCTGATTGGGGCTGTTAAGGTTGGCCAAGAGGATGTCCGAACCGACTCGGCGGATGATTGCGGTAATCTCGTCCAAGGGAGCTCTCACGGCCAGCATGGCACCTTTATCCCGATCATTCCGGCGGCCAGCCGCGGCCATAAATTTACCCCTGTCGATTGCCAGATCAAAGAAGATCTTTTCCGATATCCAACCTGCGGCACATAAAGCGGTCAGCTCTCCAAAGGAATGTCCGCAAACGGCGGCCGGCGTGACACCAAAAACTTCCAGAACCCTCAACATGGCCAGACTGACAGCGCCGATTGCCGGTTGGGCGATGTCGGTATGCCGGAGCAATTCCGTTTGGCGGTCTTTTTCGGTTTCGGTTTGGCAGGGACGCGGATAGATATAGTCGCTCAGGCGTCGTGAAAGGTCAAAACGCTTATTCGCCAGTTCAATCGTATTTAGGGCTTCCGGGAAAATACAGGTCACATCCCGTCCCATATTGACATACTGGCTGCCCTGGCCTGGGAAAAGAAAGGCCGGTTTTTCCTGCGCTTTGATGCTGCCGAAGAAGATATTATTCTGATGCCAGAAACTGCGATCGCGGTTTTGCTCCAGAATTTTTGCGGCTTTTTCGCAAAGCGCACGCATTTCCGTCACCGGGTCGCCATGAGTCAGTGACTTTTCAAGGAGTAAAAGGAGTCGTAAGGAAGATTGGACGCTAAAATTTAACCTTGATTCGGCGGCCTGGAGGGCAATATCGGTTTCCGACAATTCCGGTGTGAGAGTCTCTTTTAATTGTGACAGACGCTTGACGAGCTCCCGATGTGATTCCCCCGACAAGGCGAAAATATCTACCGATCCATCCCAGGCGGCCTCCGGTCTTAAAGGCGAATATTCTTCAAGTACGATGTGAAAATTGCTCCCACCGAAACCAAAAGCACTCACCCCGGCCCGTCGCGGATGTTCAGATTGTGAAAACCAGGGACGTTTGTCGGTGCTCAGGTGAAAGGGGCTCTGATCGAGCTTTAGCTCGGGATCGGGATGTTCGACTTTCAGCGTCGGGGGAAGAACTTTGTTATAAAGAGCCAGTGCCGTTTTGATCAGGCCCGCTGATCCGGCTGCGGCTTTGGTATGGCCGATCATCGATTTGACTGAGCCGAGAGCGCAGCCGTTAGCGTGGTTTTGTGACATGTCATCCGAAGCTTTAAAAACATGACACAGGGCCTCAAATTCGACCTTATCTCCTACACGGGTGCCCGTGCCGTGCGCCTCAAGGAGTCCAACGGTATGGGGATTTATCCCGGCCTTTTGATAAGCCGCCTGAAGTGCCCGGGCCTGTCCTTCGATGCGGGGAGCATATATACTTTGTGATTTACCGTCACTTGAGGAACCGATGGCCTTCACTACAGCATAGATGCGATCGTTGTCGCGTTGCGCATCTTTAAGCCTTTTCAAGACGAGCAAGCCCACGCCTTCACCCAGAACGGTTCCATCCGCATCTTTGGAGAAAGGGCGTGCGTCTCCGGATTGCGAAAGGACCAGCGTTTTTGAAAAACACATGTGCATGAAAATATCGTTGAGGGTATCGACTCCGCCGGTAACCACTAAATCGCTGTGCCCTGCCGAAAGTTCCATAATAGCGAGGTGGATGGCGCCAAAAGAACTGGCGCAGGCGGCATCCACGACACAGTTGGTCCCGCCCAAGTCGAGCCGATTGCAAATACGGCCCGCGACCACATTTCCTAAAAGTCCCGGAAAGGAATTCTCCTGCCATGAAACATAGGCATCCGAAATTTTCTGCATAACAGAGCGGGTCTTTTCGGGTGATACTCCGGAATCCTCAAGGGCTCTACGCCATATAGGATGCCCGAGTCTTGAACTTAGCGGAATGACCAGTTCTTGGGTTCCGGTTACACCCAGGATAACACTGGTTCGGTCTTTGTCGCCTTCATTTCGATGAAGGTAGCCGGCATCTTGAAGGGCCATCTGCGCGGCAATCAAACCCAAAAGCTGAGATGAGTCAGTCGCTTCAAGGGTCGATGGCGGTATACCGAATTCGGTGGGATCGAACATTACGGGTGGTAAAAAGCCCCCCCGTTTGCAGTAAACATGATCCGGTTTTTTTGGGTCCGGATCGAAATAGTCGTCAATTCCCC
>CAZHAH010000080.1:0-24560 GCA_964530095.1 uncultured Desulfobacteraceae bacterium
TGAGCGGGCTTCTTTTTGCCCAAATGTACCTCTGACTTTTTACGAGACCGTCAACTATAGATGGCTAAGTAAAAAGGTTCATATACCCCCGCCAAACCACGGCGGGATAAAAATGCTATAACGCAGTAGATGGGACTTTTTACGACGCCATCAGTTTTGGCGAAAAGAGTATGCCATAATTCGATCCGTTTTTAAAGCGAAAGCTAATAACGATTGCGATTGCGGCACATTTAACGTATGATTTGGCTTTGCGCTGGCCCAGGGCAAAAAAGAGATCTTGCACTAACCCACTTGCCAAAATTAGAGGTTAAGCCATGAAACCAAAGACCTTAATTTTATGCTTATTGTTCATACTGATTTGGTGCCACCCAGGATCGGCGCAGACCGCCTCCCGGAGTGGCCTTGATGATCAAACAGCGGTTCATGTGACGGTGTACAATAACAATCTCGGGCTGATCAAAGATCTACGTCAGGTTTCCCTCTCCTTTGGCCAAGGCGAGCTCAGATTCATGGATATCGCCGCCTACATCATGCCCCAAACGGTTCATGTCAAATCGCTCAATTCCCCTGAAGGCTTTACCGTTCTCGAACAGAATTACGAGTACGACCTGATGAATGCAAACAAATTGCTCGATAAGTATGTGGGCCAAAAGATTAAAATTATCGATTGGAACAAATATCAGGACCGCAGGGACCAGGTGGAAGCGATTTTGCTGAGCAACAATCAGGGACAAATTTATCGGATCAATAATGAAATATTTCTGGGTCATCCGGGATACAAAGTTCTTCCTAAATTACCCCAAAATCTGATTGCCAAACCGACCTTAACCTGGCTCTATGATAATACAGTTAAGAAGCCGCATCGATTGGAAGTCTCTTACCTCACCACCAATATGAATTGGAAAGCCGATTACGTTCTGGTTTTAAACCAAGATGACACCGCCTCGGACCTCACCGGGTGGGTCACCCTGGATAACAAAAGCGGGGCCATGTATAAAAATGCCCGCTTAAAGTTGGTCGCAGGCGAGGTCCATCGTGTTGAAAAAAGACGCCCCCAACGCCTATACGCGCTGGAGGCCGTCAAAAAAGACCGCGCACCGCAATTCAAGGAGAAGGCATTCTTTGAATATCACATCTATGAGCTGCAAAGAAAAACCACTCTAAAGGATAAACAGACCAAGCAGGTCAAACTCCTTGAAGCCTCCGGAATAAAAATTCAAAAAGAGCTGCTGGTCTATGGAATCAAGAGTTATTTCAACCACCAATTTCGATCCCAAAACCCGAAACAACCCGTGAACGTCTATGTCAAATTTATCAATTCAAAAAACAACAACCTTGGAATTCCGCTGCCGGCAGGCATTATGCGGCTCTACAAACAGGATGACGATGGCAGCCAGCAGTTTGTGGGGGAGGACCGCATCGAACACACGCCCAAAGAGGAATCGGTGAAATTAAAAATTGGTGAAGCTTTTGATGTGGTCGCCAAGAGAATTCAGACCGATTACCGCCGCATCACGACCCAGCGGCACGAATCCGAATGGGAGATTTCCCTGCGCAACCATAAGGCGCAGGCGACTGTGATCGGTGTCATTGAGCCTTTATTTGGAAACTGGAAAGTGATCAGCAACAGCCACCCCTATCAGAAGGTGGACGCCGCCACCATCCGCTTCGATGTCAATGTTCCAAAGGATGGTTTCCTAAAAATACGCTATCGGGTTCAAGTCGGTATATAGAAGATTCACAAGGAAGGAGGTGGAGATGGGTATCCACCTGAAACCAATCGAAAAAATAGAAATTCAAACATTACAGGATAATTATATTGACGTGGCGGCCATGGACAGTACCGACACCGTGCAGCGCGCTCTGCCCTTAAAAGATATGGAACTAAGAAACAGCATTTTAGCCGAACACGGATTTTCAGCCTTGGTAACACTGACATCAGGTGGTCAGCCGCGCACGGTTTTATTTGATTTTGGATTTTCCGAACACGGGGCCGCATTCAATGCCGACACCCTTAGTGTTGATCTCAGTCAAGTGGACGTGATGGTCCTGTCACACGGGCACGTGGACCATTTTGGTGGCTTAAGGCACCTGGTGGGGCGTATCGACACAAAGGGTATTGAACTGGTCGTACATCCGACTGCATTTCGACAATCGCGTTATATTAAAATCTCCGAGCAAATAAAGATCAAACTTCCTTCTTTAAGCCGGGAATCACTTCAAAGCACCGGTATCAAATTGGTCGAGTCTAAAGAACCCAAACTGCTCATGGATGGGCACCTGTTATTCTTAGGTGAAATTCCCAAAAAGACCCAGTTTGAAAAAGGCTTCCCGCGTATGCATTATGATGAAAATGGTGTCGAGAGATGGGACCCGATTGAAGACGATTCCGCTATTGTGGCAAACGTCGAGAACAAGGGCTTAGTCATTTTATCTGGCTGCGCCCATACGGGTATTATCAATACCGTTCATTATGCCAAAGAGTTGACCGAGGTTGAGCAGCTCTATGTGGTCATGGGTGGGTTTCACCTTACGGGAGCTGATTTTGAACCTATTATTGAACCGACGACGAAGGCCTTAAAAAATTTGGATCCGCAACATATTATCCCCACCCATTGCACCGGCCGCAACGCCATCATGCACCTTGAGATGGAAATGCCGGAAAAGTTTTTATTAAATATGTCCGGCACCAAAATGATCTTTTCGGCCTAAAGCGAATTGCCGCCGACTTTGACCAAGGGAGGAATTTCGCCCGTTCAGAAATGCGGGCAATAGATAGTGTCCACCCAGAAATGGTAGATTTTGGTTCCCCGATGAAAAGCTCGGGATCTTCGACACGACGAGGCCGCAGTATTTTTTCAGCCGCCCCGTCAAGTCGGGATCTTCAACACGCGTAGCGAGCTACGTTGAGGATTGCAAAAATGCGAGAACGATGTCATGGGCCGATGGAACATCCCGTGTCCTTATCGGGGAAGATGCTATTTATGGATGGACACTGATAGAAAGGAGTTAATATGGAAACGCGATCATTTGGAAAGACAGGCGAAAAGTTTCCGATTTTGAGTTTTGGCGGGCAACGAATTGTGGACGAACATAACTGTACCGAGGAAGCAGCGCTTGAAATAGTCAATACGGCCATCGATCGAGGCATCCGCTACTTCGACACGGCCTGGATCTACTCTAATGGGCAAGCGGAGACGCGCCTGGGCAAGGTGGCCAAACATCGTCGGGCAGAGATGTGGATTGCCACCAAAACCTGGGACACCACCCGGGATGGGGCCTGGCGTCAACTCGAGACGAGCCTGTCTCGGCTTCAGACCGATCATGTGAATGAATGGCGGCTGCATAATGTATGGGATTATTCTCGCCTTGATGCGCTCACTGGCAAAGGGGGTGCCTTGGAGGCGGCGGTACAGGCCCGAGATGAAGGGGCAATTCACCGCATCAGTATCAGCGGCCACACCGATCCGCAGATTCTGATCGAGGCGCTTAATCGTTTTCCTTTCGATAGCGCACTTATCGCCGTATCGGCCTTGGACCATTTCATTCTCAGTTTTGCCGAGGAATTTTTGCCCGTTGCCAATGCCAAAGGTGTAGCGACGATCGGGATGAAAGTGCTCGGATTGGGCAGTTTAACACACGAAGTGGAACGCTCACTACGATATGCCTTCAGTCTTCCGTTGAGCACAGTGATTGTGGGAATGGAGACCATGGCTCAATTGGAACAGAACCTGGCGATTGCCGAGTCATTCTCACCCCTGTCTGACGAAGAGCGACTGGCCTTTTTCAAGGATATCATCGCATTGGTGCAGCCGCAAAAGCTTCCCTGGAAGGCGGAAGATTGGGACAGCCCGACAAGGTGGGCTCCGCGTGGCCGAGGATTGAACCGCTAAGCTCGTCTGTTCTTCTTTTGACCCTGTTTTATCTATCTGCTATGAAATTTAGAAAACAAGATGTGAGATGAAAATGATGCCCTATGCAGGTTACACAGATACACTTATCGAAAATGGAAACTTTTGCCTATATCGTCGGCGATGAATCTTCGGGAACCTGTGCCTTGATTGACCCTGCATTCGATACGGGTCGGATTCTCGACAAAGCCGCGGCCGGCAACTTCAAAGTGACCCATGTGATCAATACCCATGGGCATTCGGACCACACGGCCGGAAATGCTGAAATTATCAACACAACCGGCGCAACGCTTTTAATTCATGCTGACGATGCCGGTAAACTGACCCACATTTTAAATCGTTCCTTTTCCAGATTGCTGGGGGGGAAAGGATCTTCAAAAGCAGACGTTCTCTTAAAAGATGATGACAAAATTCAAATCGGTGAAACGGCTTTAACCGTTTTGCATACTCCGGGACACACGCCCGGGAGTATCTGCCTTTATTGCGAAGGACATCTGTTCACAGGCGACACCTTATTTGTAGGGGCTGTGGGAAGGACGGATCTCCCGGGGGGATCGATGAAAAAACTGCTTCATTCAATCCATCGCAAGCTTTATGGCCTGCCCGGCAAGACCCAAGTTTGGCCGGGACACGACTACGGCGTCACACCGGTGTCAACCATTGAACAGGAAAAAGGGACAAATCCCTTCACACGCTAGATGAAGGACAACACTGCAGGGAAGAGCGATGTCAACTCTATTTGAAAGCACGACGATTAACAATCTGCCTCTGAAAAACCGATTCATCCGATCAGCCACATTTGAAGCAATGGCAGATTTGGATGGGGCGTGCCAACCGGAGTTAACAGACCTTTTTGCTGAACTCGTCAAAGGAGATGTTGGCTTGATTATGACCGGTTTTGCATACGTCAATCGAATCGGACAATCAAGGCCTGTGCAAACTGGCATACACAGCGATGATCTCATTCCTTCACTCACCGAATTAACATCGGCCGTGCACAAAGAGGGCGGGAAAATTGTCATGCAGATCATGCATGCCGGTTGTAATTCTTTTACGGTTCCTGAAGGTGAGAAAGCATTGGGAGCTTCACCCATAAAAATGCCACATGGTGTTGAAAGCCGGGCAATGACCAAAGCCGAGATTTCTGAAACGATAGACGATTTTGTAAACGCCGCGGTCCGGACCAAAGAGTCCGGATTCGACGGGGTGCAGCTTCACGGAGCCCACGGCTATCTTCTCAGTCAGTTCCTGTCTCCTTTTTATAACAAACGAACAGATAATTACGGTGGCAGCCTGGTAAATCGCGCCCGCCTCGTTATAGAAATCCTTAAAGGGACAAGATTTGCAGTGGGGAGTGACTACCCCATCATGATCAAGATAAACTCGGAAGACTTTCTTGAAGTCGGTTTGACCAGATCGGAAATGGTTCAGGTAGCCCTCATGCTCGAAGCAGAAGGTATCGATGCCATTGAAATCAGTGGGGGTACCCATTTGAGCCCGTCTGAACATTCTTTTTCTCGTAAAACCGGTATTGTGCCCGAGGAGAAGGAATTGTACTTTGCAAAAGCCGCCAGGCTATGCAAAGAAAAGCTCAAGGTGCCTCTTATGCTGGTTGGGGGGATACGTTCTTACGGCGTTGCGAAGCGAGTTATTGATGAAAATCTTGCCGACTATGTTTCTTTATGCCGGCCGCTGATTCGAGAACCGCATCTCATTCGACGCTGGCAAGCCGGGGATACCAAAAGAGCTGCCTGCATTTCATGCAACGAGTGTTTCACTCCCGTACGCTCTGATATGGGAATCTATTGTGTTGCCGATGCCAAACTGCGGCGCAAACAAACGGATAGGATGGAAGGGAGCAAATGACAAAAGAATGGTTGTTACCGGCAATTTTTATACCAGTTGTTTGGGGCTTTTGGGGCTTTCTGCCCAGGCTTGCCGTAAGATATATCGAACCATGGAGCGCGATGGTATTTCAAACCGTAGGAATGACCGCCTTTGGTACGTTTTTGCTTTTTTACATCAATTTTCGTCCCGAGTGTAATCCCAAAGGTATTGCTTTTGCCATTTTGGCCGGAATTTTCGGTTTCGCCGGTGGCTTTCTGTATCTTATTGCCGTCGGCAAAGGGAAGGTCTCGGTTATCGTCTTCATAAGCGCCTTATATCCGTTTATCACTATCGCCCTGGCATACCTATTCCTGAAAGAACCGATTACATTCAAAGAAGGCCTGGGTATGCTTTTCGCCTGTATCGCCATTATTTTATTTTCAACCTAGAAGCAATGGGAGTATTTTTTAGAATCACGGTTATCATTAGCAACGAGAGGGAGGATTAAAATGAAAATTCTGGTCGGTTATTCCAAATCCAATGTGCCTGAGAGTGCGTTAAAACTTGTAAAAAAACATGCCAAAGTCTTTGATGCCGAAGTTTATTTGCTCACTTCATTGATGCAGGGGCCTGATTTGGGGCGTCAAGATATCGAAAAGGCTGAAAGTGAGCTCGAGTATGAAAAAATGTCTTTTGAAATGGATGGCATCCCTTGTGAAACCCATGCCGTAGTCAGCTATCTGACCCCCGGCGAGGATATCGTTGAGTTTGCTAAAGAGAATAAAATTGATGAAATAATTATTGGTGTCGTACGAAAATCAAAAGTCGGAAAATTACTTTTCGGGTCTACGGCACAGTTTGTAATATTAAATGCCGCATGCCCGGTCACGACCGTTAAGTAATGTCCATCCATAAATAGCATCTTTCGGTCAAATAAGCTGACCTGGTGTTCATTGACTTTCTGGGGATGACACCGCGGGAAAGAAATATGATTGAACCTTTGTTGATCTTCTGTCCATCGGTTTTAAGATTCGTGTCCATCCAGAAATAGTAGATTTTGGTTCAGGACAAGGCCGCAGCGTTTTTGCAACCGCAAGCGTAGCACGACTACGTTGAGGATTGCAGAAAAGCGAGAACGCAGTCCTGGGCCGAAAGGTGCTATTTATGGGTGGACACTAGACCCAGGGTCATAATAAGGCTGATCAGACTAAGGCCCGTTGTAACCAAAAACGCGAGCGCATAATCACCGCGCTGATCAAACAGTGCTCCCGCCATGATGGGGCCCGCCGCAGCCCCCACGCAAGCGGAAAAATTCACCACGCCTAAAAGAACGCCGTGGGAACTCAATCCAAATATTTCAGCCACGATCGTGGGCATCACCACAGACCCGCACGCGTAACCGAAAGCATAAAAAAAGGCAAACAGATATAGGGCCCATAATTCTCTTGTGTTCAACAACCAGATAAGACCGGCGGACATAAGGCACAGCCCGATGATAAAGGCCCGTTTACTGCCGATCATATCGGTGGTAATGCCAAACATGATCTTGGCCAGAACAACGATACCGCCGATGAGTGCCAGAACGCTTGCGGCCTGGCCGGCGGAAAATCCCAGTTCGATAGCATGCGGTGCAATATGAACCACAATAATCAGCGAAACGGCCCCCCAACATAACAATATGCTACTGAGCAGCCATATCTGCCGTGTTCGAATGGCTGTTCGGAAAGAAACGGAGTCTGTTTTTACTGCACCTGCATCGAAGGGCCCCTCCGAATTATTTGAACTGTGTCCTTTCGCCGCCTCAGGATTCCTCAGAAATTGTGACGCAATCACGATGAGAAAAGTGGCCATCACCCCCACCAGGACGTATGAAATCCGCCAACCGAGAGCCTGGATGAGTCGATTCGCCACAGGCGTCATCAGCAGTGTCCCCATACCCATACCCGCGGAAACGATTCCAACCATCAGGCCTCTTCGTTTGACAAACCATCGGGTAACAGTTGACGTCAGGGTCACATACGTTCCGCTCAGACCGATTCCGACCAGCAGACCATAGAATACATACAGGTGCCAGATTTGAGCCACCCGCGACATGAGAAGATAGCCGATTCCCAGGCACAGGCCACAGACCGTCATGACCAGCCGCGCACCGAGACGATCGTTTACTCTTCCCAAAAACATCCCCCCGAAACCTTCCAGGAACATCGCCAATGAGAAAGCGCCGGATGTCACGGCGCGGGTCCAACCGAACTCCTTTAAAAGCGGGGTAAAAAAGATGCCGAAGCTGTAGTTGGTTCCCCACGCGATCACCATAATAAGCACGGCCGCCGTTACGATGATGTGTCCATAGAAAACAGAAAATTTATTCGCCGAACGCACGTATTTCATAGTGGGTAAGGTGATACCATCTTCTCCTTCATTTAGCTATCCAAATTGACATGTCATCCTCTATATGGTTTAAATCGGCAAATCTCAAAAAAGTCCGATTTCTGAGTTTTCCTGCATCCTCCTAAACGGGATCTTCGCTTCGCCTCGACAAGCTACGGGGAATGCAGTCATTGTTTTGATTCAGTCTATCGATAAACCGACGTTTAGAATTAATATAAAGGAGGGCTTCGTGTTTGATTTAACCGGTAAAACAGCCATTGTAACCGGCGGCGCAAGGGGTATCGGCAAGGGGATTTCGACCCTTTTGGCAAAGCAGGGGGCCAATGTCGCCATCGTCGATCTGTTAATAGAGGAGGCTGAAGCGACGGTAGCGCAAATCAAAGATTCCGGCGGCAACGCCATCGCTGTCCATGCCGATATTAGCGCCTTCGAGTCCGTGAAAATCATGGTCGCCACGGTAAGAGAAAATTTGGGCCCGATCGATATTCTGGTCAATAATGCCGGCTGGGATAGAATTGTACCGTTTATCAAAACCACGCCCGATTTTTGGGATAAGGTGATCGCCATCAACTACAAAGGTGTCCTCAATACCTGCTATGTCGTAATGGAGGAAATGATTTCGCGCAACTGCGGCAAGATTATCAACATCGGCTCCGATGCCGCCCGCGTTGGAAGCATGGGCGAAGCCGTCTATTCGGGTGCCAAAGGAGCCGTGATTTCCTTTAGCAAGACCCTGGCCCGGGAACTGGCACGCAACAAAATCAACGTCAACGTGATATGCCCCGGCCCCACGCCCACACCTTTGGTGGAAGAGATGAAGCAATACGACGGTTTCGCAGAAAAAATTTTCTCTGCCATGGACAAAGCCATTCCTTTGAAGCGATTGGGTATGCCCGAAGATATTGGGCATGCGGTTGTTTTCCTGGCATCCGGGGAAGCCGATTTTATCACCGGACAGGTGCTCAGCGTTAGTGGCGGCCTGACGATGAGTTGATTCCAATATTAACTCGGTAATAAAAATCCGCCATCCCCGCCGTTCCCCAAAATAATAGTTGACATTTACAATTGTTGTATATTACATTAGTTGCGTATTGCAATTAATACGGCGGGAGATTTAGATGAAACTGAATAAAATCAGAATATTTAGAAAAATATTAAGAAAGCTCGAAAGGGAATTGAATGGCCATCTAAAGACGAACACCGCTTGCAGCGGGGTCAGCATACCCCAGTGCCATACGATTCTTGGAATTGAGGAACAGAGGTCAACTACGATCGGACAACTCTCGAAGTTACAGGGTCTGGATAAGAGTACCTTAAGCAGAACCATCGACGGCCTGTTTAATATCGGTCTCGTCAAACGCCTTCCCCATCAATCCGACCGGAGGTACCTGTCGATTGCATTGACCGATCAGGGGAAAGCAACCTGCGCAAAAATCAACCGCTTCAACGATGAATACTTCACCCGGATTTTCGATATGATTCCCGAAGAAAAACATGATCTTATAAACGAATGCTTCGATCTGATCGCCGGAGCAATGGCAAAAAATAGGATGACTCAAAATGAAACCTGAATTTGCTTGTTCAAGCGATGAATCCCAGGTGAAGCAATTGCTGGCTGAGTGCCAATTGCCCTTTGAAGACATTACGCCATCCCATTTAGAGCACTTTCTGGTCGCAAGACAAGAAACCCGTTACACGGGCGTCATCGGCCTGGAACTCCTGGGAACATTCGCTTTGCTTCGTTCTTTGGCCGTTAGCGAACCTTTTCGCGGACAGGGAATCGCCTCTCAGCTCACAAAGCAGGCCGAAGATTATGCGCGAACGCGTGAAATAGAGTCATTATACCTATTGACGACAACCGCTGAAAGTTTCTTTGCCAAACGCGGTTATCAAACCATGGACCGCGACCGCGTACCTTCAGCCGTGCAGGAAACCACTGAGTTTCATAGTATCTGTCCCGCCACGGCGGTTTGCATGTTCAAGGCGCTTAATATTTCCTGATTAACAGGAGGCTATGCGATGCCTAAAGCAAAAATTGGAAAGATTCAGATTTACTATGAGGCATATGGCCAGGGGCCGCCTTTGGTAATGATCCTCGGTCTCGGCCAGAGTATTGCGACCTGGGGCCTTCAGGTTTCCGAACTCTCAAATCATTTCCGAATCATTGTTTTTGATAATCGGGACTCAGGCAAAAGCACACGTTGCACCAAATCCTATACGACACAGGATATGGCCCGCGATGCACTAGGACTCCTCGATCACATGGGAATTGATCGCGCGCATCTCCTCGGAACCTCGATGGGGGGTATGATCGCCCAGCAGATCGCCCTTCTGGCCCCGGAGAGGGTCATGAGCCTGATCCTGGCAAGCACCACCACTGACGGCGGCGACTGAGTACAGGTTTTTTATGGCTCCTGGAAGGAGCATTTGAATCGTTCCGGTAAACCCGCCGACAATCCGACGGTAATGCCCTGGCTGTTCTCAAAACCCTATCGCAGGCAACATCCCCAAAAAGCAAGCCAAATCAAAGAGCGTTTTACCAAAGATTATCTTCCCCGAAATTCTGAGGCATTTGAAAGACAGATGAAAGCCAATGTCGAGCACAACACCAAGGGGCAGTTACACGACATCGATATACCGACTTTGATTATGGTGGGAGAAAACGACGAGCTGACACCGCCTCGGATCGCAAAAGCGCTTAAATCAGAAATGCCGCATGCAAAGCTGCTGGTCTTTCAGCAGGGGGGTCATGGATTGTACTGGGAGATACCGACACAATTCAATAAAGCGGTATCTGATTTTATAAATGATAACCGTTAGAAGGCCTATATGAGTACCCATCCACGAATAAATAATGGCAATCTAAAGTGTCCAATTCAGAAATACGGATTTTTGCCGAAGAACTTCGTTCTTCATAGTTGGTGTTGGACAAGTTGAACACATCTTATAAAAAATCAGAAGTGAAATCCCGCAATTTTTTTTGCGGGGGCCGCACAAGGGTTTGCGGTGAGGCGTCCTCAGCGTACGTCGCAACCGAAAACCCGCGGAGAACGCCGTTCAACGCCAACTATGAAGAACGAAGTTCTTCGGCAAAAAGACCTTTTATGGAGGGACAATAGATTACTTATGTTTTTACAGCAGTTAGTTGAATTACTCGGCAAGTTCTGGACATCTGCCATGGGAATTTTCGGATTTTTTGTCATTTCCGTGCTGGTCGCGGCGGCCATTAACGCTCTTAAACTCGATCGCAAGGTCGTGCATTTATTCAAACGAGCAGGGATTTGGTCCCTGGTGGGAGCCCTGTTGCTCGGGCTGGTCAGTCCGTTTTGAGCGCTGGGTGTGCTGCCCGTGGTGGCGGCGCTGCTCGCTTCTGGCGTACCTTTGGCTCCTGTGATGGTTTTCCTCATCAGCTCGCCCCTAATGAGTCCCAGCGCTTTTGTCATCACCCTTGGCGGCCTGGGAACGGCCCTGGCAGTAGGCAAAATTGGAGCCGCCCTGGTTGTAGGGCTGGCAGCAGGCCTGGTTACCCAACACCTCACAGCAATGGGCTATCTGGGTCGCCACACGCTGAAACTGAAAGAAAATGATGATCCCCCCACCTTGCCGGACTCTGCGGAAGTCCGCTCCGGATTACAAGTCCTGCAGGCGTTTCTGTGGAGCGCCTATCGCATGACGCGTATGATCGGGAAGTATCTTCTGGTGGCCCTGGTGCTCCAGGCGTTACTCAAGCAATACGTGCCCACCGAGTGGGTCACGGGCATTCTCGGTAGCAGTCAAACATATTCGGTGGTACTCTCCTCAATTATCGGTGTGCCCCTTTATGTAAACGGTATTTCAGCTGTTCCATTGTTGCAGGGCCTGCTGGAGATGGGGATGGACGCGGGTGCGGTGCTGGCATTTCTGGTCGCAGGCCCGGTAATGACGGTACCCTCCGTGGTGGCGGTGATGGCTCTGGTACGCCGCCAAGCGCTTTATGTCTATATATCGGTCGGATTATTGGGAGCTATTTTCATGGGATACGGCTATCAGTTGGTGGCCCACATTATCTAGTGTTATGTCCCACAAATATTTAAATAAATTGTATCGGATATTTAAGTATAGTTGAGTCCTTGAGTTGAAAAAATTCCAAGCACCAAATAATAAATAACAAACAATAACCAAATTCCAATCTCCAATGATCAAACACGTTTTGAATTTAATTCATTGTATTTTGAGATTTGTTTGGGATTTGAGTTTTGTGATTTGGGATTTAATTGTAATTTGGTGCTTGGAATTTGTAATTTCCAGTTTATCCGAAGTAGGTCATTAGGATTTGGAATTTGGTGCTTGGACTTCTCCTGGTTTTAATAAACCGGTAGCCTTGATTATTCCAAAAGATTACCTGTTCAAATGACGTTACCCTGCTGAATCCCTCTTTGCGGGTAGAAGCAGACAAAAAACGAAACACATAAGCGAGATCAAAAAAACGATCCAGAATACGGTCTGGACACCTTCGCCGACCGATTTTTGGAGCATTCCCTGCATGAAACCCCCACAGACACCGACTCCGACTGTGCCGCCTAGTGTCCGGGCCAGCTGATGGGTCGAAGTGGCGACACCCAAGTCAGAAGTGTCAAGACAGTTCTGCACCACCAATAGGGTAGATAGTCCGACAAGTCCCATACCGATACCTACAAGCTGAAAAATCCAGAAACAGGCGAACATGGTGGTTGTGGGGGAAAACGAAAGCGTCAAGCCTGTACCGACGGAGATAAATATTGCCCCGGCGACAGCCGCTGTCTTTTCTCCGATTCGGTGCAGAACCTGCCCCAGGACCAACGAGCCGATCGACCATCCCAAGCTGAGAGAGAGCATGGCGATCCCCACCTGCATGGGCGTTTTGCCAAGCGTATCCTGTATGTAAAGGGGCGCGTAAGCAAAGAGGGAAAATATTGAAAAACTGCAGAGGAATACACTGATATTGCCGATGCTGAAACCGCGGATGGCGAAAAATTCCAGTGCTAAAATAGGTTCTTTTGATTTCTTCTCAGCAAAATAGAACCCTATTCCGGATAAAATAGAGACTGTCAAAAGGGTGATTGACAAAGGTGACAACCATTCAAAGTCACGGCCGCCGAGCATCAAAAGCATCAGTGGTCCTAATATGGCGATGCTAAGCGTAAACACGCCTGCCAGGTCTAGATGGACACGGTCTCTTTTGGGCCGCATTTCGACCAATAAGAAGGCGATCAACACCATGGAGAATAAACTTATCGGAATGTTGATGAAAAATATCCAGCGCCATGAAAAATAGGTCACGATAAAGCCACCCAGCGTTGGCCCGAGCACGGAAGCAATCCCCCAAATAGCACTTGCCAGGGAAAGGCTCTTGGCTCTTTTCCCGGCCGGTGCGATATCGGCCAGAACGATGTATACCAAAGCGAAGTTTCCACCCGCACCGATTCCCTGGAACACACGAGCGAAAATCAGGACACCGATATTAGGAGATATCCCGGCCACAATCGAAGCCAAAAGAAAGATGCCGATGGAAATGATGAAAAGCAATTTGATCTTATAAAGGTCGGCCATCTTACCGAATATGGGAAGTGAAACCGCCCGCGCCAGAAAATAGGCCGAATAAACCCAGCTGTAAGCCTGCATTCCACCTAATTCGGCAATAATGGTGGGCATGGCAGCAGACACAATCAGAGCGTCCATTGCGCCCAGGAAAAGAGCGATAAGTGCTGCGGTAATCACCCACCAGCGGCTCTTCTCACTGATATCGCCATCCGTTCTGAGCGGCTCGACACCGAACTTTTGTTTTTGAATGTTAGAAGTCAAAATGAACAATCCTTGTCGTGTTTCCAGAGCGGGATCTCAGGGATAAAGGAAATGCCTTTGCCGCATCGATTTAAGCATCATTTTTTAAATATAAACCCTTTAAATTCTTTCAACCAGAACCTGGCTCGTTAAACTGCTCAACTTAGTCAGTGCCCCTCTACGATTAAATAACGGCACCCTAGTGTGTCCATCCAGAAATGGTAGATTTTGGTTCAGGGTGAGGCCGCAGCATTTTTTCAGCCGCAGGCGTAGCGTGTCTACGTTGAGGATTGCAAAAATGCGAGAACGCTGCCCTGGGCCGAAAGATGCCATTTATGGATAGACACTAGTTGATACGTATGTTGGTCCTCTGCAACCAATGTTTCAGTTTTTGCTGCAATTTTTTCTTAATCCAAAAACGTGTTACCGGAAAAAGAAGCAGAAGGCCCGCAATATCCGTTATTAGGCCCGGTGTCAGCAAAACGATGCCGGCGATAAAAATAATCAGGGCATCCAGCAGGTCATCCGCAGGCATCTCACCCTGCTGAAGACGCGCCCGAACCCGGAACATTGTCTGCAGACCTTGAAGGCGGGCAAGATATGCACCGGCGGCACCGGTGAATATCACCAGAAGCAATGTGTTCAAAACCCCCACAGCGGTCCCGATTTTAATCAGCAGATACAACTCGATCAACGGGATCAGGGTGAAAGCCAGAAAAAGTTTCAAAAACATTTATAACGATTTCCTTCTCTAGTGCCCATCCACGACGAAATATAGGCAATCTAAAGTGTCCAAATTGAGTCTGAATCAAGCCAGTGTAATTTTTTGCAATAACTTCCTGTAATACCGATAGTTTTCAAAAGACACATCTTCACGTACGCGCCCGTCGGCCATCGGTACATAGCCGCCATCGGTAATCAGGGGAGGAACTTTTTCTTCAAGTTCCTGTTTGATGGCCGCTTTGCCGTGCCGCAGTGCATCCAGATCGATACCGCCGATAAAGCGCAGATCCCGGCCAAATTCCTTCCGCAAATTGCGATAATCCATGGCCGCGATATTGACCTCGCAGGCCCACAGGCAGTTAAAACCGTATTTTAGAAAACACGGGACCAGCAGTCGCGCATTGGCATAGGTACGGAGGATGATCGTTCGAATGCCATGTCGATTCAAGACGGAAAGAATCGGCCGATAGCTCTTGATGACAATTTCTTCATACATTCGGGGCGACATAAGCGGCCGATCGTTGCCGCCGATGGGTTCGCTGAAAATGACGGCCTCGATTTCGACTTGGCGCAGGACCCGGTCGGCCATCGCGGCTGCAAACTCACCTTGCATCAACATATACTGACGAACGAATTCAGGCTCATCCATTAATAGAAGCATAACTTCCCGAAACCGATCCCACCCTTCAACCCCCATGGAAACAAAAAAACCCCGATGAATCCTTAGCATTCGAACCGTATTTGGGGTTGACGCTGTGTGAACGATATCGTTCCAGTCCTCGGGCAGACGACGGGGATCGTCCGGATCGAGCCTCTGGCGCAACTGCTTCAATTCGCGCATCGAAGCCGGCCATTTCTTGAAGGGCGGGCGCGGGGAGAGATCCGGTTCGATTTCACGCCGTTGATCGACCGGAAATAAGCTCGTCAGTTCTGTTTGCGGAGATAAGCCCTGCTGGTGCCAAACCTGCAGCACCGTGTCTCTGATACCTTCTTCAAAGTAAGGTACCCGATCAGGGTTTCCGTAGCCCATGGTTTCCTGAAAGCGTTCCCGGCTGTTCATTGCTTTGGTACCCTATGGAATTTGTTATGTGTGTATTATGAAGGTTAAGATGGATCGATCCTTATTATTGGATTAATAGGATTGGGTCAAGATCCGATTCGATCCGTGAGCTAATCGTTTGACGAATAAGATCAGAGGGTCTATTGTTTTTATAGTCGGGTTATTCGAACTCTACTTAATCAAGGGATCGGGGTGTTTTTTGAACAAATTTCGGATTTCGCCAAATGTTTGATCAGGATGCCTTAATTCAACAGGTCCTTTATAACTGCGATGTGGCCGATGCCCAGCATGCGGGTCTCCATTCAGTCTGCGGCTTGGCTTTGCGACTGCGGGAGCTTTATAAATGGGAAAAGGGCTTGGATCCTTGGGTGGAAAAGGAATCATCGGCGGTATTGGATTGGATCGGGCAAAAAGAAGAGCGCTGGGAGGATTTGAGTGATAAACAGCTGCGAAATATCGATATCAGCGGTGTGTCCTACGATCCCTTCGACAGCCGCCGCATAAACGCCGTGCTTGAGCCGCATGGACTCTTTTACGGCGGTGGTTACGCCTGGAGTCTCAGACCAACGTTTTTTCTGGCCCTTCTTGAAAGGAAAAAGAAAATCAACGGCCATACGGTGTATATCCAGGGTCGCGAGTTGGCGCGGGACCTTTTCACAACGCCGGCGCTTTCGCAAGACGATTGCGTCCTCATCCGTCAACAAACGGCAAATTTTCATATGTGGGATCAAATTTTTTATATTCGAAAATCAGATCGGCCGGCCCTGCAGTTTGCCCTTCAAAGTTACGGAATCGACCTTGAGGATCGTATAGCCCTTCGGAAAAATTTAGCCCGGATCGTGGCCGACGAAATCGAATCCTACATCTATCATGAATTGAGTGAAATTGAGGATCAAATTTTCGACCGTATCCTTTGGCGCGAGATGATTGCCGCTTTCCCGCACAGTCCCATCGAGCATTTAGCACGAACGGTGAAAGATCTTTTGGCCGACACCAATCCGCACGGCAGGCTGTCCTTCATCGTTCGCGAACGGAAAGCGGCATCATTGGGATTTTACGTAGCTTTTAGAGAAAATTTGCCCAAAACGCTTTTCCCTGAAATCGACAAGGCGGTTCACGATTTTTCTCAAAGCGGAAACTGGCAGATAATCGAACATGCCTCCGCTTCGGGATACAATACCGCCCGACGCTATGCATATGAGATGATGCGCATTTTCCGCAAGGGGAAAGAAAAGAACGATCTGCCATGGGCAAAAGAAGAAATAATCCGATCCTTGTTGGAAACATGATAAACTGCGTCGGAATAAAAACAGGATCACGGGTTAGAAAACACACAGTGCAGACTCGGATCGGGAGTCGACATAGAAAGGGAGATCTATGAGTGAGTTCGTAATGACCGCTATTCAGGCAGCACCCGTTCATTTCGATCGTCAAGCATCGACGAAGAAAGCTTGCCGTTTGATCGCCGAGGCAGCCGACAAGGGAGCGACCATCGTCGCCTTTGGCGAGTGTTGGATTCCCGGATATCCGATGTTCGCCTACGCTTCGCCAACCCTCCTCCGATGGAAGGCCAGCGCCGCCTACATCGCCAGCGCTGTCGAAATCCCTGGAGTCGAGACGGAGCAACTCTGCAAGTCGATAAAGAAGGCAAAAGTCGATGTTGTCATCGGGGTGGCGGAGCTGGACGAACGGACCAAGGGCACCGTCTACGCGACACTCCTGTTCATCGGCAGTGATGGTGAGATTATCGGAAAGCATCGAAAGCTCAAGCCAACGTTCCATGAACGTACGGCTTGGGGTGAGGGAGATGGGTCGTCGCTGCGCGTCTACGACCGCTCATATGGCCGCATCAGTGGGCTCAACTGCTGGGAGCATCAGATGATGCTCCCGGGATATGCATTAGCCTCCCAGGGCACCCAAATTCACGTTGCCGCGTGGCCAGGTCGGGAACTGGAACAGGCTCCGCCACCACCGGTCAGTTTATGGCCACGGCAGGTTCTGTTGTCGCGGGCATTTGCGTCCCAAGCTGGTGCCTACGTAATATGCACCGCCGCGATAAATAGAAAGGATGACTATCCCGAGGAATACCAAGAGCTTGTACTCTTCGAGCACAACGGCGGCTCATGCATCATCGACCCGAGAGGCGAGATCATAGCGGGTCCGGTCAAGGGCGATGAGACGGTCATCACTGCGACGGGGTCACTCGACGTGGTCCGCTCAGTGAAAGCTGTGGTCGACATCGGAGGACACTACAGTCGCCCGGACGTATTTCGCTTTGAAGTGCTTTGCTGATCTCTCATACCTTACAGTGCTCTGAGCATTCTAACCAGTGCATCGAGGCGGGGCTTGTGGGTTATGTAGACCAATAATTTCGTCTTTCTTGGTGGGGGACAATTTGATATCACAATGTATCTATGAAAGATGATATGTTTGGGATCTGACAAGATCACTCAACAACCTGAAAGCCCGTTTTTATTGGGATATTCTCAATTTATCACAAGTTGACATTGTCTTGAGATCGTATCAAGGAGCACAAGATTGAAGATACTTAAACGATCATATTTAAAAAGGGAAATTCTATGGGACTAAAAGAAAAAATCAAGGAAAAAGCAAAAGAAGTTGGTTTTGCCCTTTGTGGTGTTTCAAACCTAAAGAAAATTGAAAAGGCAGAATTTCCCCCTGGGCGTGGGCTTGTACGACCCTCAAAAATTATGCCGGAGGCTAAATCTCTGATAGTGATGGGTTATGTCATCTGGGATGAATCTTTAAATGTTGAGGTATTAAAGGCTAATTCCTCTGAATATATCTGCCTTTATTATGAAATAATGGAGTCACGTGCCTGGAGGTTAAGTCAGTGGCTATGGGAAAAGAAAAGTATTAAGGCGCTACCCACTCAGGCAATCCATGTCAAGCCTGCAGCCATGCTTGCCGGTCTTGGTTTTATTGGACATAACACCCAGGTCATTACTCCAGAATATGGTGCGAACGTTCGCTGGGTAGCAGTTCTTATTGATACGGAACTGGAATTTGATAAACCTTTTACCCGTGATCTCTGTGCAGAGCAGCATCTTTGCCAGAAAAAATCTCTTTGCGTGTTGGCATGCCCATATAGAGCAATCATACCCGGCCCATCACAGGGGGTTCCGCCGGGTGAAAAGGTAAAATATGACAGGTGTATAGAAACGCATACACGGGATGAAGTTCTGGATAAAATATGGGAGAAATTTATCCGACGCATATCAGACCAAGGGTTCATGGCTTGCACCCGATGCAGTCTTGCCTGCCCATATGGGAATCCGGTTTGATTAATTAAAGCAAATCATTTAATAAATTTAAAAGGACGCAATGTTACTGGTTCTATATATATCAGCAATCAAGGTTTACTGTAAAACATTTGGATATCTCCAACTTATACAAAATTTGGGTGAACCTGTGGTATTTGCTATAAAAACCAATATATCGACTGGTTGAATTTTTTGTGATATTCGATATTGGAGGGGATGGACCAATGATTTCGTCTCTCATAGCCGCGGACAATTTGATATCACAACCCATTGATGAAATATGATATGTTTTGTCTATGGCAAGATAACCCAACTGGCTGGTATTGCGGTTTATATTTGACTAACGCGACCTGAATTGAGTATACATTCACCTAAAATATTTCTGATTTTCCTTTTCAATCTGACCTGAAGCGATTCTTAGTTTGCATACGCGGACCTGGGTGCACATCTAGTCTCAATTTCTTCGAATTCAGCTAAAACCTAAATTATTCTGTTTGAAACCTTAAAAAGGGGGTCGATATGGCAGATAAAGGTTTTAAACGCAAGCTCGCAGCTATCATTAGTGCAGATGTCAAAGAGTACAGCCGTTTGATGAGCCAAGATGAAAGAGGCACAATCCGCACATTAACCGCCTATAAAGAGGCAATGACCATTCTCATCCAGGAGTACAAAGGCCGGGTAGTGGATTCTCCCGGTGACAATCTTTTGGCTGAGTTTGGCAGCGTGGTCGATGCTGTTAACTGTGCCGTCGAAATCCAGCGAGAGCTTGCCGAGAAGAACACTGAATTGCCCTCAGCACGTCAGATGGAGTTTCGGATTGGTGTCAACCTTGGCGATGTTGTCGAGGAGGAGGATCGCATATACGGAGACGGTGTCAACATAGCCGCCCGTATAGAGGGCATGGCAGAGGGAGGTGGGATTTGTATTTCTGGAACTGCTTATGACCATGTTGTGGACAAGCTTGGATTAGAATACGAATTTCTGGGAGAAAAGGAAGTCAAGAATATTGAGAGACCAGTCCGTGTCTACCGGGCACTGTCCTTGCCAGGCGCAGCTGCTCATAGAGTAGTCCAAGCGAAGGAAACTTTAGGTCGAAGATGGCGTAAAATTGCTTTATCAATAGCAGCAGTGGTAGTTGTGGCTGTCGTTGTTTTTGGAATCTGGCAGTTTTACATGCGCCGCCCATCTGTAGAGCCTGCATCAGTGGATAAAATGGCCTATCCATTGCCCGACAAGCCCTCCATCGCAGTGCTTGCATTTGATAATTTGAGCGACGATCCAAAACAGGATTTTTTTAGCGATGGATTAACCGAGGAAATTATTACGGCTCTTTCCAAAATTAACAGCATGTTTGTAATTGCCCGCAACTCGACGTTTACTTACAAGGGCAAGCCAGTGAAGGTCAAGCAAATCGCAGAGGAACTGGGTGTGCGTTATGTACTCGAAGGAAGTGTACGCAAAGCCGGAGACCGGTTACGGATTACCGCTCAGTTGATTGATGCTTTAAAAGGACATCATTTGTGGGCCGAGCGCTATGACCGAGATTTGAAAGACATATTTGTCATTCAAGACGATATCACAAAAAAGATTATCACGGCCCTGAACGTGAAGCTGACGGGTAAACAGTACCTCTATACGTATGCAAAAGGCACAGATAACCTTGAAGCGTATTTAAAGCTCATGCAATTGGGAGAACTTACTCATCATAGTGACATGAAGGAGAGTAATGTTTTGAAAAGACAGCTGGCAGAAGAAGCTATCGCCTTGGATCCGAATTATTCATGGGCTTACGATGATTTAGGCTGGACCCATCTGAATGATATTTACTATGGCTTGACCAAAGACTTTGCTAAGTCTAAGAAGACGGCCTTTGAACTCGGACAAAAGGCCCAATCTCTGGATGAAAAAGCAGCTCATGACTTATTGGGCAGCCTCTATCAATTAGAAGGGCAACATGAGAAGGCGGTGGCAGAAGCAGAGCAATACGTTGAAAATTTTCCCAATGATGCCTGGGCCCAATCGAATATGGGCAGGTTTCTGATGAATGCGGACAGGTCGGAGGAAGCCATTCCGTTTTTTAAGAAGGGATTGCGTCTCGACCCTTATGCTATGGCTCCCTTTTTTTATAACTTTGGCTGCACATATTGGATGCTTGGGAAGTATGAGGAGGCAATCTCTATATGTAAGAAAGGGCTTAAACGCTATCCGGATGATATGTTTACCCACATGATGCTGGCTGTCTCTTATATTGAAACAGGCAATGTTGAAGAAGCCCGTAAATCAGCTACAGAAATTCTTAGGATAAACCCTAAAATATCTCTTGATTATTTAGCAAAAATGCTCCCTTGGAAAAATAAGGACCAAGCAGCTCGATGGATAGACGACCTTCGCAAAGCGGGAATGAAGTGAGGAGGGTAAACAATAGGCGATACACAGCCTTTTTGAATGTGGCACCTTATAAAGTTTGAATAACTGCCATGAAGGCAAATATATCACCTGGTTGTATTTCTTGAGATATTTAATATTGGAGGGGTAGACCAAAAAATTCGGCTCTCTTTACGGTGAACAATTTGATATCACAATGCATTTATGCAAGATGATATGTTTGGGATCTGGCAAGATACATGCAATCGGGGCACCCATATTGATCTACTCCCCGATTCCCTATTTCAAATCAAACTGAATAATACCGGGATCAGTCTGGTATAGGTTTAAACCTTCAATAAACGAGGACTATTGGCAATAGTGCTCGGTACAGATCTTGAATTCTACTTGATTTGTGGTATCAGCACATAATCCCATCTTAATCAATAAAACTTTCCTAACAAATTTTCATAGAAAAAACCTTGACAATAACCATCGCGAGGATTATTAATTATACTGACTGGTCAATATGAATAAGGGGTGCTTTTATGCCGAAAATTGGAATGGAACCCATCAGGCGGATCCAGGTTATCAGGGCTGTTATTGAATCCGTTGCCGAAATGGGACTCGAAGCCCTAACCATGGAATCTGTTGCTAAAAGGGCTAATGTATCCAAAGGGGTAGTCAACTATTACTTTACCAGTAAGCGTAATATGCTTTTGCAATCTTTTAACGCCTTCCTTGAATCCTATTATCAACAAATCGCTGACTTGATTCAACCTGAGAGCAGGGCAATGGAAATGATGGAAATTGTAATTAAAGTCTGCTTTCCGGATAATGATGTCGTGCTACCTCTCTGGAAACACGATCCAAAGATTGAAGATAAAACCCAACCAAAAGATGAGGCCGATCCTGCATATTCCATCGATCAGCTGGGCAAAGTGCTTGTCCATTTTCTTACAAAGACAATCGTAGATAGGGATTTTCAAAAGGTTTATCAAAAAGTCTACAACGCCTATCTGGATGGAATGAAAACGATCATTGAGCACGGCATTGCTGCAGGTAATTTCAATGATGTAGACACGGAAGAAGCCGCCTATGGCATCATGGCATTGATAGAAGGGATGGTGTTGTATCGCAATGTCGGTTTTCATTCGATGTCGTCGCAAGAATATAAAAGAATATGTATGGAGTTCGCACGGAGATATCTGAATTATAGAGATTCATTATAAACATAAATGGAAACATACTTTGCGAAAGGGGAAATGATGATCAGGATAGATAAAGAGCTCTGCAAGGGGTGTGGTATATGTAGTGATGTTTGTCCTCGCCATATTCCAGAGACTATTTTGAAAGATGATGCAAAGTATACGATAATTTCTCCGGAACGTCTTAACCTATGCATGGAGTGTGGGCATTGTATGGCTGTATGTCCTGATCGAGCGATAAAAGTGGATGCTTTGAACGAAAATAAATTCGCTCAGATTGAAGAACTTGGTTTCGATGAGCGCCAATTTCTTTCACTTCTTAGGCAGCGTCGTTCAGTCCGTAGGTACAAAAACAAACCGGTTCCACGTGAGGTCATTAATCGTATTATTGATGCTGCCCAATGTTCCCCAACCGGTTCCGGCCGAATAGCTACCGGTGTGATTATCATCGATAACCCAAAAACGCTTTCAACAATATCCGAGCTGATTTACAAAGAATACGAAGGCTTGGAGAAATACCTCCAAAACCCTTTTTTCAGGCCCTTTATCAAACACCAGGTAAAGCAACGCAAAGGCAAGGAAATGCTGGGTACCTTATTAGATTTTGTCATGCCAGGCATGCACTGGTATATTCGCTGGTACAGGGAGGGAAAAAGCAACGAAATCCTGCGAGATTGCCCTGCGCTGATGCTCTTCCACAGTTCCAGCAACGAACCAATGAGCGCATATAATTGTGTTATTGCAGCTTTTCATGCCATTCTGATGGCTGAAGTTTTAGGCATCGGAACATGTTTTAACGATTTGATTCCACAAGTCTGCTTTAGGGATCCGATAAGGGCTCTTCTTGACCTGGCTGACGACCAGGAGGTTTATGTCAGTATTACAATGGGCTTCCCGAAATATACATTCAAACGAATTCCGCCCAGACAGTTGACTAAAGTGCGGTATCTCAACTAAGCGCTATATATGTGCTTAGCTTCTTTGATTAAGATAGCCTCAAACACAGTATGTGGAATAGATCAATTTTCAATAAAACTGAGGATTACTCGCATAAATCAACTAAAAGCGTTGCTATAGTTACAAACCCGCCAATTCAAAATTTCAATCTATTGGAGGAATAGTATGGATAGCCTAAAGCTTTCATTTATGGAAAAAAATGACATCCAAGAATCAGCAAGAGTTCTCAGTGTTGCTATGCTCAACAATCCTTTCCACGTTGCTGTTTTTCAAGGTAAAGGTGAAAAAGAACGCATAGAAATTGAAAAAATGTTCTGTGAACTCTTTATTGAATTACCTGGCATCGTTTTTCTGGCGAAAGAAAAACAAAGTATTATCGGGGTTATGAGGATGAAGTCATGCGAGGGGCGTAAAGCTGCTGATGCCCCCAAAGACGCAAAAGATGAAAATACTATTGGCTGGCGCAAGTCTGTATGGCATACGGAGTGGGGCCGTCACGATCCATTGGAGCAACATTGGCATCTGGGTCCGATTGGTGTGCTGCCGACTCATCAAGGATCAGGTATTGGTTCCATATTGATGGAGCGCTTCTGTAAGGAAGTGGATGCTTGTCTGGCAAAAGCATACTTAGAAACAGATTTGGATAAGAATGTACGCTTTTATAAGAAATTCGGGTTCAAAGTTGTTTCCGAGTCCAAAATATTCGATGTCAACAATCGATACATGTTAAGGGTTTCAAGAGCATGATTCGATAGGCTAACAACAGAAGTCCACATTTCATCTGACAGTCCTCCATACAAGATATTGTGTTTGCCCCATACCAAGAAAAGGTGAAGATTTCTGGCATAAGTCTTTCAGAGCCAGCTGTGCTATCTCCAACGGATTGCAACATCCGAAGTTCTGTGATACTTTCAATCTATCTCCGGTTGATTATATCATTTGATACCGATAGGCTCATTCATAAAAAAAATGTAGAAAAACAATAGGGTGCGGCTCTTTTAGAACGACCTTGAGCAGCAGTTTTTGGCAATTGGTATCA
>CAZHAH010000081.1:0-24453 GCA_964530095.1 uncultured Desulfobacteraceae bacterium
TTTTCATATGATTCTCCTAATGATAATCTGTGATTTCGACATCATACGCATTGCCATCGCTCCATTTGAAACATATCTGGTAACACCGATTTAATTCCTAACCAAATTCACCGGCCCCGATCCTAACCAATCCCACCAGTTAACGGTTACCATCTTCAATATAATTCCTTTTAATTCCTCAAAATTATTACAAAAATAAATTTAATTTTTTTAATTCTCTGTCATTTTCATTCACCATCGGCGATTTAATTCAAAGAAAACGATCATGGTGGTGAATATGGAACAAATCCCTTGTACTTATTGCGGTGATTTTTTTGATCCAAGTCCAAGGCACAAAAATCAGACGGCTTGTAAGAAAATAAAATGTCAGGGAGCGAAAAAAGCAGCATGCCAAAGATTCAAGATGAAAACTGATCCTATCTACAGCGCCAACCAAAAAAGCAGCCAGCAAAAATGGCTCAAGGCCACCCCGGGCTATTGGAAAGCGTACCGCGAGAGAAAGCCCGAAAAGGCCGAACGGAATCGAATCTTACAAACCATACGGAACCGCAAAGCCAGAGCTTCATCTTCGGATGCAAAGATGGATGCGTCGATGATTGCAAAGATGGATTCGTCAAAATTCGATAATTTTCAGGTGCTTGGTCAGTTCTGGCTTATCCCGGTGATTGCAAAGATGGACGCGTTAAAAATTAATATCATAAAAATACCAATATGTTACCCTTGATTGCAAAGATGTACTCGTTAGCTCATGGCCCTCTTGTGTGTTAATTTTTACGCAAATTTTTAACCCGAAAGGAGGCTGCCATGATCAAAAAAGAAAGTTTTAAATGACAACCGCATCCGTCGCATCAACGACGGGTTCAGCTTTATCCCCCACCGGTTTTTGAGCGATGGATTTTTAGCTGCTTTAGACCAGCACCAATTACTTTTATATTTTTTTCTGATCCTGGCATCGGATCGCTATGGCTTATCCTATTATGCTTACGATTCGATTTGTACGTCTATCAGGCTCACTGTTGAACAATACATCGAAGCCAGAAACAGTTTGATTAAAAAAGACCTGATTGCCTTTGACGGCACCCTTTTTCAAGTGCTGGAACTGCCTTCAAAACCACCAGCCTCCATGCCTACAAAGACATCAGCCATTCCCTTTGTCCAACAGCTCTGCAAACAAGTAGGCAAGGAGGTTTGAGATGAAAATTGATAAACAGATAATTTTTGAGATTCACCGGCTTAATGATCTGGGCTGGACAAAACGCAAAATCGCAAAACATCTTAGAATCAGCAGACCATCGGTCAATAAATACCTCCTCAATCCGGATCAAGCCCCTGTAAAACGAGCCAAAAGAGTCTCCAAACTTGATCCGTATCGCGATCTGATAAGACAATTTGTTGAGCAGGATCCACAGGTCAAAGCCCCGGTGGTCTTACAACGGCTCCAGGACAAGGGCTTTGACGGAAAAATAACCATCCTTCGAGATTCCCTTCAAAAACTCAGAGGCCCCCAATCATCCCCAACGCCCTTTATTCGGTTCGAATCCGATCCGGGCAAGCAAATGCAAATCGACTGGGGCCATTTTGGGCACCTGCAATATCAAGACACCAAACGCAAGCTATATGCGCTGGCTGTCATCGAAGCCTATAGCCGTATGTTCTATGTTGAATTTACTCATAGCCAACGGCAGGAAAGCCTTCATCAATGTCTTTTAAATGCGTTTATTTTCTTTGGTGGATCCCCCCAGCAGATCGTCGTGGACAACATGATCACCGCTGTCATTGAACGACAGGCAAGCCTCATTCGCTTCAATGATGCTTTTCTCGATTTTTTACGAATCTTCCACATCACACCGATTGCCTGTAATCCGGGGGCTCCTCATGAAAAAGGTAAAGTCGAGAATGTCATCAAATATCTACGTCAAAACTTCTGGCCCCTTCGAACCTTTAGCGACCTTTGCGATGTGAACCAGCAGCTCAGAAAGTGGCTCGACACGGTGGCCAATGTCCGTATCCATCAAACAACTGGAAAACCTCCAAAGGACCGATTGGATGATGTTCGTCTGAGGCCACTGCCCGAGCTGTTTGTCGATTGCAGAGAGACCGAAATGCTTAAGGTATATAACGATTTTGCCATTCGATTTGATGGCAACGTTTATACGACTCCCCCATGGGCTATCGGAAAAAAGGTCACCCTAAAGGCCGATCAGCGCATTGTCACCATATTTTATCGGGATAAAAAAATCGCTGTTCACGATCGCTGCTGGCAGCGTAAGCAGCGCATCGAAACCGCTTCCCATAAAGAGCAGGTAAAAAAGCTTAAACGAAAACTCTGGCTAGATAAAGACATCACCGCTTTCTCATCTCTGGGCCAGCAAGCTTGCCAGTATCTGCAAGCCCTTGCCCAGGCAAGGCTGCCGATCAAAAAAAATGTCGCAAAGCTGCTTTCACTAAAAGACGAATACGGGGCGGTGTCGATCATCTATGCGATTAAAAAAGCGCTCATTCATAATGCCATTGGCGCCGACTACATCGAAAATATCCTCTATCAGGAAATGACACCTAAAAGACAGCATCCACCGGTCCGGTTAAAAAAAGAGACGCTCAATCACATACGCCTGAGCGAACCCTCACTGGCCGAATATGACACCCATGTACTCAAAGGGAGGAAAAATGATGATTGAAGCTATCATCGAAAAAGGTAAAACGCTCAGGCTTAAAGCGTTTGTGCAATATCTTGAACAAACCATTACCCTGGCCGAAGAAAAAAATTGGACACCCCTTCAAACCATTGATCATCTTTTTGACATAGAACTGGAACTGAGGAAAAAAAACAAGATCGAAAGATGTTTTAGGCAATCCAAACTCTATGAAAAATCGACTATCGACCAGTTCGATTTCACCTTTCACAGCTCACGCAAAAGCCAAAAGAGCCGAATTGTAAACCTTATGGACCTGGAGTTTATCAAGCACCAAAAGGATGTCATCTTGATTGGCAATCCTGGTGTAGGGAAAAGCTTTCTGGCCAAGTGCCTGGCCTATGCCGCCACACAGGCCGGAGTAAAAGTTCTCTTTACCACCGCTATGGATATGATCAATCATCTGATCGCTGCCGAAGCAGACCATTCGCTGCTTAAAAAACTCCAATATTATCAATCTCAGGAACTCCTTGTCATCGATGAGATCGGTTATCTTTCCCTGGGCTCACAGGGATCAAATCTATTCTTCCAGGTCATCAGCTCAAGGCATGAAAAAAAGTCAACCATTATAACGACCAATCGGCCTTTTGCCCAATGGGGAGAAATATTTGATAACACCACTGTGGCCACAGCGATCGCCGACCGCCTTGTCTATAACTCGGAGATCCTTATCTTGGAAGGATCAAGCTATCGAAAGAGGTTGAAAAATTAAGCTGAGTAAAAACAAATAAGGGCACCACCACAGCTCCCTTCAACACGATAGTTGCGGTCACTAGCCGGTGACAAGATGCTGAAGTACGCTCAAACACTTAGATGGTAAAACTCTATCCAGGTGGGTTTGGTAAGTTCTTTAACCGGTGTTTCCACATATCCGCCATTGATCGTTGATTCGTATGCTGTGTTGGCCTTTCCTGTCACCTTTCAAAGCCTCAAATTGGTTACCCGGCGGAATTCGCAGATCATTGAATCTTAGTACAGCATCAAGAATTACCAGCTTCTTGCGTGCAACAGGATCGTCTATCCCCCGAATTAGCTTTTAAGCCTTCATCCCAGCATTTGTATGCCCTTCTCCAGTAAATCCCTTACGGTTCACAGAGCTTCGGTAAGGCAGATTTCACTTTTGCACGTCAAAGCGCTAAAAAGGGTGAAATTGTTTGACAAGATTGCCACAACGTGGTAACAATATTCCTACATTGTAGGACGTTTGGTGCGCTGGAATTCATCCTAAGTCCTCACTTGAACTTCACCTGATTTCTTTTTAATAAGCCCGCAGCCTTCGGGATAAGTGGTGCAAAATCACGAATCATTGCTTCCACTTTCGATTCAGTCCCGTCTAAGATCAAAATATCGGAGAAAGGGGGGTGAGGAAATGTCCATATTCAAGTTTCTTTGTTTTGGGCTAATTTTTGTCTTGGCAGGTTTTTCGGGTGTTGCGGCACAAGACGTTTTAGAAAAAGATAAGCAGAACCACCGGAAGTCCCCATCACGGCTGGATATGCCAAATAAGGGGCTGTACTTCGGTTTTATTATTAATAATTCCGCTCATTTTATTGAGGTTGCTATCTGGTCCAACAAGAGCAAAAAAAGAGTATCGCGTAATATTGTTCTGCCGCCGCCAAAACCCTATGTTTTAAAAAACAAGAAAGCACTAACATTTTGGGATAAAAAAATCTCTATCAATCGTTCGCCTAATGTTATTTCGCTATGGCTAAAGCTTGACACATATAAGATTTCGATTCGGAACCGGGATGATATTGTTGATGAAGGCCTAACTGGCACATGGAAGACCTTTATTACGATTTTGGACAAAGAATATATTGAGAAATCTCCTGGTCCATTTACATTTGTAATTGAAAATGGCTGATGCAAAGCCGCGAGGCTTCCCCCAAATCCGTCCAACGCACGGAGTCTGTGTGCGTTTGAACATTCCCTATTTCCGCTTTTGATTTGGTTGAAAACAGGTTTTTTTTAACCTAAATCATTCAATTTGATTAAATATTGCAATCGAACGCGACACTTGGTAGGTTATTTTAGATCTTAATCCTTGAAGGCAAAAATGGCACCCATCACCATTCCAAGCCCTACCGTTTTGCGCAGGGAAATATTGGCCTCCCATGAACGCGCTCGACGATATGGCATCGACCCCACCGTGAGACTCAACCGCGAGCACATTCACCTTAGCCCGGAAGAATTACAAACGCGATGTAGCCAAAATGAAGGCTTTCTGGAAGTGGCGCAGGCACAAATTTCAGAACTGTATCGGTTTGTGGCGGGTGCCGGATTTGTGGCGGCGCTGGTGGATAAAGATGGATTTATTCTTGAAACCATCGGCGATAGCCCGATCCTGGAAGAACTTGTGGCCGGAAACTGTTCCCCGGGATATCGCTGGACGGAGCAGGATGTGGGAACCGGCTCCATTAGTTTGGCGCTAGCTTGTCAGATGCCGGTGCAGGTAAATGATGACGAGCACTATTGCAAACGCGGACATGGGCACACGTGCTCGGCATCGCCCGTATTTGATGAAAACGACAGGATGATTGGCGTTGTTTCATTGACCGGAAAGGCCGAACAGGTTCATCCGCATACGCTGGGGATGGTAATAACAGCCGCTAATGCAATTGAGAATCAGCTTCGAATTACCAAAACCACCAAAGAGCTTTTACTCCAAAACAGCTATATGAATACCATTTTCGAATCCATTGACAGTGGTGTCATGGCGATCGATACCAAGGGGATAATAACGCATGCCAATTCTCAAGGTAAGAAAATTTTAAAGTGGCAAGAAGATTTGGAAGGACAATCATTAAAAGCACTTCTGGAATCTCAGGTCGATTTAGAGCAAATTCTTCAGACCGGAGTTGGGGTTGTGGATCGAGAAGTCTTCATCAAAGGACGAGACGGAATTATTCAACTGGTCACGACCGTAAAACCGATTTTTGATTCTGCCAGGAATGCGCAAGGCGTTATCGTTGTGTTCAACGAAATCCACCGCATTCGGCGGCTTATCAACGAGATGACGGGCTCCCAGGCGCGATTTACGTTTGAGGATATCGTCGGTGTCAGTCCAAGTATTCAAGAGGCTAAAAAGCTTGCCAGGTTGGCCGCTTCAGGGAATTCAACCGTGCTCCTTTTGGGCGAAACGGGTACCGGGAAAGAGCTCTTTGCGCAGGCAATTCATAATTTGAGCGCGAGAAGACGCCAGCCCTTTGTCGTGATCAATTGCGGCGCAATTCCGCGTGAATTACTAGAAAGTGAGCTTTTCGGCTACATTGAGGGTGCCTTCACAGGTGCAAAAAGAGGAGGTCGACCGGGCAAGCTAGAGTTAGCCAATGGCGGAACCGTATTATTGGACGAAATTGGTGATATGCCGGTGGATATGCCGGTAAAATTGTTGCGGGTCTTACAGACCGGTGAAGTGTATCGCGTGGGACAACATAAGCCCATCTCCGTGGACCTGCGAATCATTGCCGCCACCCATAACGACCTTAAACGGGAAGTCAAACAGGGGAATTTTCGTGAAGATTTGTTTTATCGACTCAATGTATTGCCCATTCACATTCCGCCGCTGCGCAGACGCGCGGAGGATATTCTCTTGCTGGCCAGACACATTCTGAGCCGGTGCCGCCAGGTGTTTAATAAACCGGCGGTCGGTTTTGCCCCCGGATCAGAGAGCGCGCTTCTGAAATATCTTTGGCCCGGAAATGTGCGTGAACTTGAAAATGTGGTCGAAAGAGCCGTTAATCTTATCGAAGGGGATTTAATTCATCCGGAGTTGTTCGGAATCCATAGACAAGAAAAGAACATGCAATTCACAGATCGCCAAAATATGGATTCCGATAACGCATCGCTGCTGGAGGAGGTTGAAAGAAGAACAATTACCGAGATAACCGAAGCCATGGGATTCAATATTTCAAAGGCCGCAACCACGCTGGGGATATCGCGTGTGACCCTATATAATAAGCTTAAAAAATATAATTTGCCCATTTCGAGAGTGAGTGTATAAAATTTTTACATGTAAATTTATTTTATATTTATTTAACCTGCCTAAATCTATATAAATCCAAATTGTAATCAATTCCAACTGTTCAATTTTTTAACAATAAAACCATTCCAAGAGCTCCTTTTTTCCGGGGTATTTCTTATAATCTGTTAGAATCACTTAAGATTATTTTCATCCCGATCGAGTTTAATAAGTTGGCATAAAATTTGTATTAGTATTTTAGAATAAATGAATTTCACCTATCAAATGAATGTGAGTCAGCCGGATAGGTGTCTATCGGACAAACCTATAGCTTTTAAAAAGAAAGGAGGTACACCGTGAGTGAACGAAAAATTGGAAGACGCCAGTTCTTAAAAGAGACCGGAGCCTTTGTGGGGGCTTCTGTAATTGCCGGGCCAGGCATGGCTTTAGCCGGAGCGCAGCCGGGCGCCAAAGTTGACCCTATGAAACTGATGACCACCACCGCCACCTTCGATCCCGTCCGCCCTGAATCGGCGCGGTTGATCAGCCAGGAATTTAAAAAACTGGGTTGGGATGTCGAACCTTTGCCCATTGATTACAAGCAAAACGTCCAGAAAGTAATAATGGAGCATGACTACGACATGTGGCTGGTCCGCTTTACCGGAGCTTCCCTCCGCATTGATCCCAACGTCTTCATTTATAAGGTCCACCACTCCTCCAACTACCGTAAGGGCGGCTACAACTGGCCCGGCTTCTCCAATCCCGAGGTCGACAAGCTGGCCGCCGCCCAGCAGACAGAGATGGACGTCAACAAACGACGGGACTTGGTCTTCAAGGCCCAGGAGATCATTCACGAGCAACAGCCTGAAAACGTTCTTGTCAACGCAGCCATGACCAACGCCTACCGCTCCGATCGCCTTAGGAACCTGATTCCTCAAATGGGCGAGGGCATCGGCTCCTTCTGGACTGACATTAACATGGAAGTTATTAAGGGCGACGGCTATGTTCGGACTGGTTACACTGCGGCCCTGAAAAATCTCAATCCAGTCTCGGTCAAGGATGGGAAAGAGTTCAAGGAAGTCCGGATGATCTATGACCGGCTCTTCCGGATCCGCCCGGACGGCCAGGCCAAACCTTGGATGGTCGAGTCCTATTCCGTCCCTGAGCCGACTACCATCAACCTGACACTCAGGAAGGGCATGCTTTGGCACGACGGCAAGCCGGTAACGGCCGAGGATGTCAAGTTCAGCTTTGACTATATGGCCAAGTGGAAGGCACCTTTCTTTTACAAGTCTCTGGCTAAGATAGAAAACGTGACCATCACAGGTAAACACGCTTTGACAATTAAACTTAAAAATCCTTTTGCACCGTTTTTGTCCAATGTGCTGGCGGCCATGTTCATCATTCCCCAGCATATCTGGAAGGACATTCCCGAAAAAGTTGACGTGAGTGATCCTCTCAATTACGCCAACGAGAAGCCTATCGGCAGCGGACCGTTCAAATTCGAGTATTGGGACCGGGGTCGCGAGCTCAAACTCAGCGCCTTTAAGGAGCATTTCAATCCGCCCAAATGCGCCGGCAACATCCAAATCGTTTACGGCAGCCATGATGCCATGGCCGCAGCCATTGAAAAGGGCGAATGCGATAGGACCCGCTATATTCTAAAACCGAGTTTGATGGAAGATCTTAACAAGGTGAAGGGGTGTGTCGGAAAAGCCTACCCCAGCCATGGCTTTTATGACCTGAGTTACCATTGCCGGCGCCCGCCTTTAACAGACCCGGTTTTCAGAAAAGCCATTGCCCATGTGCTGCCGAAGGAATTGATTATGGAGGCGGTGTTGGGCGGCCACGCGAGTCTGGGCGGTTCGGTCATGGCCCCGGCAAACAAATTTTGGCATAATTCAGCCGTCAAACCGTTTCCGACCGATATTCGGATCGCGAAAAAGATCCTGGCTGAAGCAGGATATATGTGGGACAAGAAAGGCAAGCTCCATTATCCCAAGGCATGATCTTCTAGAAAAACCAACCAACAGGGGGGGATTCACCCCCCCCCCTTAAAAGGCCAAAAAGATGCGCGAATTTATTATTCGAAGAACGCTTTATACGATATTTACGCTCTTTGCGGTGGCTACGATTCTGTTCTTCATTTTTCGCATGCTGCCCGGTGATCCCACCGCCCAGGTGATCAGTCCCGCTTTGGATGAGGCCGCTCAGGCAAGACTGAAGGAAGCTTTCGGTCTGGATAAGCCGATCTATGTCCAATATGTGCTGTATTTAAAAAACATTGTCACTCTCGATTGGGGCCGATCGTTTACGACTTCAAAGAAAGTTCTCGATATGCTGGGTTACCGCTTTTGGAATACCATTTTTTTGATGGGCGCGGCGATGTGTTTTACGCTGGTGGTGGGAACGGGGCTCGGCATGATCATGGCTTGGCGACGTTCAGGGCCTCTCGATGTCGGTGCCACTGTAGGCGCCCTGATCCTGCAATCGGCGCCGCCTTTTGTTACCGGTATTTTGTTACTCATAATTCTCAGCTACCGGCTGGATATTTTTCCGACAGGCGGTATGCACACACCGGGGGCCCGTCTGGGATCCGGTATTCAGATTCTGTTCAGTAAAGATTTTTTACACCACCTGGTACTGCCGACCATTACGGTTTCTTTTTATTACTTGGCGACACCGATGCTGATTATGCGCGACAGTATGTTGGAAGTGCTCGGCAGTGACTTTATCGAGCTGGCCAAAGCAAAAGGACTGACGCCGAGGCGCGTTATGATGAAACATGCGGCCCGCAATGCCCTTTTACCCGTGTTGACGGTCTCTTCGATCATGGTGGGATTTGCCCTCGGCGGCCAGGTCATCGTCGAGCAGGTATTTTCATGGCCCGGCATGGGGCAGTTAATGGTGGAAGCGGCAGCTGGTCAGGACTATCCCGTGGCCCAGGCTACCTTCCTCATCCTGGCCGCGGTCGTCGTTGTTCTGAATTTGCTGGCCGATATTTCGTATTGTTATCTTGATCCGCGCATATCCATAACCGGCGGGAGAAAATAGGTTGCATTTGTTCGTTTTGAAATGGGGCCGGATGGTTGTCCTTAATTCTTGTGGGATTGATTAAATGAAGATTATCGGGTTGGAGCTGTTTCAGATCTCTATTCCTTTTGCCAAGCCGTACAAGCTTTCAAAAGTTTACGGCACACGACACGATGCACTGGCGGTCATTTTTAAGGTCCATACGGACGAAGGCCTCGTAGGATTGGGGGAAGCCGATCCTTTGAATCCGTTTACAGAGGAGACCCCCGCCTCGGTGATGGTGGTTACCCGGGATATTATCGCCCCTCACATCATCAATCAAGACCCCTTGTCCCTGGCCAAACTGGAAGCGCATCTGGATCGGGTAGTGCACGGCAACTTATGTGCCAGGGGCGCTGTCAACATGGCTTTGTTCGATATCGTCGGGAAGGCAAAAAATATTCCGGCGCACATGCTGCTGGGCGGAAAATATCACGATAATCTGCCGCTTTTAAGGGGCATCGGCAGCGGAACCCCCGCAGAGGATGCCGTTGCGATTGAAAAAGAGATGGGAATCGGTCATCGCTGTATCATGATCAAGATGGGATCTTTACCCATACCCGATGAGATCAAACGGTTAAGGGCCGCCCAAGATAATTTCGGAAATCAGATCCCTTTTATCGTCGATGCCAATCAGGGGTGGGAACTCTCCGAGGCGCTGGCATTTGTGGACGGAATCAGAGACTGTCCGCCCGAACTGATTGAGCAGCCGATCCATCGCACAAACATCGAGGGCCTAAGACGTGTCCGCGATCGTTCTCCATGCCCTGTGAGTGCCGACGAAAGCCTGGCATCGCTTGAAGATGCAACCCAGCTAATCCGTGAACAGGCGGTGGATGTGTTCAGCCTTAAGGTTTCGAAGAACGGCGGCTTGAGCAAGACCAAGAAAATCGCGGAGGCATCCGAGATGTTCGGGCTCAAGTGCATGATGAACAGCATGCTGGAGTTCGGCATTTCCCAGGCGGCCTCCTTGCAAGTGGGATGTACCCTGACCAACCTGGTGGATTTCGGACACGCTTACGGATCGGTGCTCAGGATGTCCGATGATGTCACCGATTTTGGTCAAAATATTTCCGATGGTATTGTAACGGTTCCCCGCACCACGGGTCTCGGCGTTACACTGGATGAAGTCAAACTGAAAAAATACACGGTGGACTACCTTAAAATTGGCAACACAGCGTAACATCGCCATTACGATTTAAAGTCGCCGAAATACCGACATGATATCGTGTCGATACGAGACAAAGGAGTTATTATATGACAAGAGTTGAGAATGGCCCTTCGTTTGCCGTCTTGGGCACGGGCAATTCGGGCCAGGCGTTTGCAGCAGATATTTCACTCAAAGGTTATTCTGTCAATCTGGCTGAGATATCTGGATTTGAAGAAACGTTACGCGCTATCGAGAAAAAAGGCGGTATCGAACTATCCGGCAAATCCAGCACCGGTTTTGCTGAATTGAACATGATTACCACAGATTTGGCCGCAGCCGTCAAGGGGGTTGACATTATCATTATCGGCGGCTCCGCTTTTGCCCACGAACCGTTCAGCCGCACTGTGGCGCCGCATTTTGAAGACGGGCAGTTTATCATGTTCACATCAAACTTTGGTGCGATCCGGTTTCACAACTGGAAAAAGGAGTTCAATATCTCTGCCGATGTGACCCCCGTGGAGACCATGAGTCTCCTCTACGCCACCCGGGCACTGGAGCCGGGTAACGTTGTCATCAAGGGGGTCAAGGATAGTCTTCCGGTTGCTGCACTACCTGCCGGAAGGACCTCGGCTTTTATAGAGAAAATATCACCCGTATTCCCGCAGATGACTCCTTGCGACAATGTCCTGGTAACCAGCCTGAACAACTTGAATCCTATTGTGCATCCGCCGATGGTGCTATGCAACGCCGGACGTATTGAATCCACCCAAGGCAAAGGCTGGAACCTCTACGGCGATGGGGCCACGGAGTCTGTAGCCAGGTTGATGCTGGCGATGGATGCGGAGCGAATGTCACTAATGGAATTTATCGGCATTAAGGGCATTGCTTTTAAAGATGCTTTTGAGCGGTTATACCAAAACTACTCTATCGGTGGGGAGTCGTTATCGTTGTCTCAAACGTTAAGAAAAAGCCCCATTCATTCGGATCGCGCCTTTGCGGCCCCCGAAAGCGTAGATACGCGTTATATTGCCGAAGATTTACCCTTTGGACTAGTTCCCTGGGCATCGATGGGCCGGATGTTCGGCCTGCCGACCCCGACGATTGATGCGGCCATTCAGTTCGCGTCGGTCATGTTGGGACGCAATGTTTTCGAAGAAGGGCTAAAGGCAAAAGATTTGGGGATAGACGGCATGGGAGCTGATGAATTACGGGTCATGGTCAGTTAGGTTGTTGGGGAGGAATTATCACGATGCGTCTTTACAGGATAAAAGATCTTTTTGTCACCCAAATAAAAATTATTACCCAGCACCGTTTCGGCACTTTCGGGGCAGTGGTCTTACTTTTTTTCGCCTTGGTCGGCCTGCTGGCACCCTACATAGCGCCCCATGATCCCTGGGATTCGCTACGGGATGTCAGCGGTAAACTGGCGATGCTCAGACCGCCGAGCTGGGAGTTTCCTTTGGGCACCACCATGATGGGCAGGGACATTTTGAGCCAGATGATCCTGGCTACCCGCACCACGGTTATCATCGGTCTGGTGTCCGGCCTGATATCGATCTTGATCGGTGCCAATATAGGGCTTTTATCGGCATATTATGGCGGAAGACTGGACGATATCATGATGCGGTTTACGGACATTATCTACGGCATGCCCTTTCTGCCTTTTCTGATTGTCCTCATTTCTCTTTTCGGCCGTAGCATGTGGTATGTCATCATTGCCATCTGCTGCATTGTCTGGCGAACCTCGGCCCGTGTGGTGAGAGCCCAGGCCCTCTCTATCCGCCAGCGTCAGTTTATTTTAGCCGCAAAAGCCAGAGGGTGCAGCGATGCCCGTATTATTTACGGCCATATCATGCCGAATGTCCTGCCTCTATTGCTGCTTTATACCGCATTTAATATCGCCTGGTCGGTGTTGGCAGAAGCCGGTGCCAGTTTTTTAGGATTTAGCGATCCCAACAATCTGACCTGGGGGGGAATGCTCTACAACCTGTGGATTTCGGGAAAAATAAGGGTGGCATGGTGGTGGTTTGCCTGGCCCTCCATTTGTATCATTCTAATGGTCAGCGCGCTGGTCTTCATTTCCCGGGCCTATGAAGAAGTCGCCAACCCGCGTCTCAAACAACGCTAAGGAAGTCCGAATATGTTACTTCGAATCAAGAATTTGAGAACGCATTACCGTATCTCCGATGGCATGGTCAAAGCGGTGGACGGGGTGTCGCTGTCGATTAAGGAAGACGAGGTCTTCGGTCTGGCCGGTGAATCCGGTTGCGGCAAGTCGACCCTCATCAGAACCATCATGCGCCTGATACCCCATACGGCCGTCGTCACAGCCGATGAGCTGACATACAAGGGGGAGGATTTGCTGTCCCTGTCGGATAAGGCGTATCGGGACAAGGTTTTATGGCGCAATATTTCTATGGTACCCCAAAGCGCCATGAATTCGCTCAACCCGGTTTACCGCGTGGGGGACCAGATCGCCGAGGCCATCCATGCCCATTCCGATATGGCCCGCACTGAGACCACAGACAGGGTGGAGAATCTTTTTAAAGGGGTGGGATTGCAGCCGTCCCTGACCCGCAACTATCCGCACGAGTTCAGCGGCGGCATGCGCCAGCGGGCCATGATCGCCATGTCCCTGGCGCTGGATCCGGGCCTTATCATCATGGATGAGCCGACCACCGGACTGGACGTGCTGGTGCAGGAGCGGATCTTACGGGAACTAAAAGAGATCAGGCAAAAATCGGCCGCGGCCATCTTATTAATTACCCATGATATTTCAGTTATTGCTGAGATGAGCGACCGCATCGGTATCATGTATGCCGGTCGGATCATGGAGCAAGCCGACGCAATGGAACTGTTCAACGAACCTTATCACCCTTACACACTAGGGTTAAAAAACGCTTTTCCCAGCATTCGGGCGCTGGATCGAGAACTGATTTCCATCCCCGGATCTCCGCCCGATTTAATCAAGGACATCCCGGGCTGTTTGTTTGCATCTCGGTGTCCGTTTGAGATTCAAGAATGCAAACAGACCCGACCAGCGGATCTGGAAGTCAGACCGAATCACTTTGTGCACTGCATCCGCACGGATCATGTGGAGGAATTCCGTAAACTGGCAGGAGACAAGAAAACATGGCAATCCTCGAAGTAGACAATTTAAAACAATATTTTTTCCTCGATCCGGGATTTTTGGCCCGAGTGGTCGGCGGAACGAAAGCGAGTGTGATCAAGGCCGTGGATGGTTTGAATTTTAATCTGCAGGCCGGTGAAATCATGGGATTGGCGGGTGAGTCCGGTTGCGGTAAATCGACCGCCTGCCTCGCGATCGCCAAGCTCCGCGAGCCGACGGGCGGGGTCATTAAATACAGGGATAAAGACATTTCAAAATTGACCAAAAGCGAGTTGAATGACTATCGCAGTCAGGTTCAAATTATTTTTCAGGATCCTTATGAGTCTTTGAACCCCCGCTTTACCGTCTTCGATATGGTGGCCGAACCGTTGCGCGCACTCAATATCGGAAACCAACAAGAGATAATCCAAAGGGTGCATCAAACCCTCGAACTCGTGGGTTTGCAACCCAAGGAGTATCAAGAGCGATATCCGCATCAGATGAGCGGTGGTGAGAGGCAGCGCGCCGGGATCGCGGCAGCCCTGGTGTTAGAGCCCGAGCTGGTTATCGCCGACGAACCTTTATCCATGCTGGACGTCTCCATCCGGGCCGGGATTTTGGACCTCATAAGAGACCTGTCGGAACGGATGAATTTCTCTTGCATTTATGTTTCCCACGATCTTTCCATCCTGTCCAATATTTCAGAGCGCTTGATGATCATGTATCTGGGTCGCACGATGGAACTGGCCCCCACCAAGGAGGTTATCACCAACCCTCTCCATCCGTATGCTAAGGCCTTAATTTCGGCCGTTGCGATTCCTGACCCCGCCTATAAAAGGCCTGTTCCGAATATTCGGGGCGAAGTCTCACAGCCCATAGATCCCCCTCCCGGCTGCCGGTTTCAAACACGGTGTAAGGAAGTGATGAATGCTTGTGAAGTTGATGAACCCCCCTTAATAGAGGTCAATCCGGGACATTTTGTATCGTGTCATCTTTACTGATGCTATTCGGTGTCGGATACCAAAGACAAACCACTTCGATATCTCGCAATTCAATTCCAAAGGTTCACATATTGAAAACGGCAACTATGAATTCTGAATACAAATCTCTTGAGGCTGTTATCATTTGTCGCTGTGAGGGCATCACACTGGGTCAGATTCGATCTGCAATTCACCAATCCGATATCAAGACGATCAATCAGTTAAAAAAGCTGACCCGGGCCGGTATGGGACCGTGTCAGGGGCACACCTGCTCCCGGGTCGTAGAGACGATTCTTTCGATTGAAGCGAAAACACCTCTCGGAACGGAGCCTTATCGTTCAAGGCCACCGGTGCGTGGCATTAGCGTAGGAATGCTCGCCGCCGGTTCCCGTCATTTTGACGAACCGACCGGTCCGGTTCGTGTGGCGATGACCCGCACACAAGCGGCAGAGACTTCAAACGAACACCCGCAAAAGAAAGAATAAGGCGATGCAAAAAACGGATGTGGTTGTCATCGGGGCCGGAATTGTAGGCGCTTCGGCCGCCTATTATCTTGCCCGCGCCGGGGTGAAAGTGACATTGATTGACAGACGTCTCCCCATTGCCAGCGGCGCGGCAACTCAAGCCTGTGCCGGCGGTGTGCGACAGCAGGGGCGGGTACCTGTTGAAATACCTCTGGCAATATATTCCATCAATATTTGGGCCCACCTGGAAGCCGAACTGGATTACGATCTCGATTATCGCCAAGGGGGCATGACGGTGCTCACCGATGATAAGGCTTTAATCCCTGTTCTTTCGGAAAGAGTTAAAGAAGAGCAATCTCTCGGATTGGGCATCAACATAGTTGAGGGAAAAGACCTGCATGATCTTATCGAAGGCCTTTCTCCGCAGATGGCGGCCGGTAGCTATTGCCCGACGGATGGCCATGCCGACCCGATGGCTACGATCAACGCCTTTATCGGTGCCGCACGGCGTTTGGGTGCCCGGATGAAATGGCAATGTCCCGCTGAGGGTTTTGCCATCGAAAATGACCGGATTACGGCCGTTAATACACCCCACGGACCTATCGGTTGTCGGTATGCGATCCTGGCGGCCGGGTATTGGAGCCGATCCATTGCGGCTTCTGTGGACATTGATCTTCCGTTTCAATTTTTCCCCCTTCAGATGATGGTTACGGCCCGCCGCCCTCCTGTTTTAAGTCAGGTGTTGGGTTGGATGGGCCATGGGATCAGTCTTAAACAGGTGCCCAGCGGCGGATTTGTCATTGGGGGAGGATGGCCCGGTCATGGAGATCCAGAAAAATACCAGACGTATTTAAGGCCGGGAAGCATGACCAAAAGCGCCCAAACCGCCGTGGACCTATTTCCTTCGCTTTCAAACATACCGATTGTGCGCGGATGGGTCGGAATCGAGGCATTTTGCGAGGATGAAATGCAGATCATCGGTCCGGTGCCGACTCCGGATGGTCTTTTCCTGGCGGCCGGTTTTTCAGGACATGGATTTGCCATCGGACCGGGTGTCGGTGCTTTGATTGCCGATTATGTCACCACTGGTCACCTGTCTGATATGATTAAACCCTTCGGAATAGAGCGCTTTAATAAACAAGGTACAGAGAAAAGCGTATGACGGACTCACTGCACCTGAATAGACACCCTGTGCTGGCGGTATCCCCTGAAAACAGACGAACCGTCACGATAACGGTGGACGGAAAAGCGCTGGACGTTTTAGAAGGCCAATCACTGGCGGCGGCCCTATGGGCCAACGGTTTTATTTTGCTGGGGCAAAACCCAAACACAGGCGCAAATCGGGGCATGTATTGCGGTATCGGCCATTGCTACGAATGCCGGGTGACGGTAGATGGTGCAGAAGACGTTCGATCGTGTTTGACTCCTGTGCGGGAAGGAATGCAGGTTTCTCTTCAGCGATCGGAAAATCAGGCAGGAATTGATCATGTCGATTGAACCGCGTCAGCGAGCACATTCCCCGCAGCTTGCAGCGGGATCAGCGAGCGAATCTAAAAAAGGGAAAGAAGCTCCTTACGGTCGAAGATTCCCTGCCGCTTGGGGCAGGGATCTTCCAAAGGTCGATCTTGTCGTCATTGGGGCAGGTCCGGCCGGCCTGGCGACCGCGGCGGAAACGGCACGACTCAAAGGGCGTGTGATCGTATTGGACGAATCACCCATTCCCGGCGGTCGTCTTCCCGGTCAGGTTCATCCGGAACCCAGATCTACCGGAGGAGTTCAAAGACGGTGGTCAAACGGGCGTATAAAGGCTGAGCAACTGTTCGATGAAGCGCAAAAGGCTGGGGCCAAGATTGTGTGCGGAGCATCGGCGTGGGGAGTTTTCCCGGAATGGTTTGTGGGGGTCACGCCCGCAACGCCGCTTTCCCCAAAAAAGGGGTTGCCGGTCGGATTTGAAGCCAGGGCTCTGCTGATCGCAACCGGGGCTACCCAGAATCCGATGGTGTTGCCCGGATGGACGCTTCCAGGCGTTATCACCGCAGGCGCTGCACAGACGATGATCAACGTTCATAGAGTCTTACCCGGCCGGAAAGTCATGGTTATTGGTCTTGATCCACTCAGTCTGTCTGTGGCGCATATCATGGCGCAGATCGGTGTTGAGGTTCAGGGAGTCTTCTTGCCGCCAGCTAATGCACTTCAATTCGGTCCTTCCTTGCCGGCAACAGCCATAAAAGCCCTGTCACGTTTTTCAAATTATGCTCCGAACCGCTGGCTGAGCCTTTTGAGTCAAACAAGCGCAAAAATGAGCGGCGTTTCGGCTAATTTTTTTCCAACCGCAGGTCTTACGGTGGATGGAATAAAGCTGTTCTTGCGGCAATCCGTGCTGGCAATCGAAGGCCAGGATCGGGCCGAAGCGGTAACCGTCGCCAAATTGAGAGCAGATGGTGCAATTAAATCCGGAAATGAAGAAAAATGGCCGGTTGACACAGTGATTACTTCTGCAGGTCTTTCACCGCTGGTGGAGCTGCTTCAGGTCGGCGGTTGCCCGTTGGTCCATGTCGCTGATTTGGGGGGATGGGTTCCGGTTCATAACGCAGCGCTTGAAACTCCGGTGGCTGGCCTGTTCGTTGCTGGGAGTGTCACCGGGGTAGAGGGAGCGCCCGTTGCCGAAGCGCAGGGTCGTCTATCCGGGCTGGCCGCCGCCGGTTATTTGGGGCTTGTAGAACAGACTGATGTTAAGCAAAAAGTTGCAAAGTATCGAGCCGCTATTTCCGCTGCAAGAAAAAACGCCTTGGCATTTTTACCTAATATCGAAAAAGGCCGTGAGGATCTGCGACGGCATTCGATTCACTGTGCGCGTTAGGAATGGAAAGCTGAAAGATATTTAATAGCTTTTATACTTCATAACCTATGAGTTAGGCCACTTTGGGGTGGCCTTTTTTCATTGGGCCACCACCCACCGGAGCACAACCGCGGACATGCGGCAGATCGTTTCTCATTCTTTCTACGCGTCGGCAATAACGAATCCGGTATCGGAATTCCTGAGCAGGCTGGCAAGACCGCCTTAATTATGATAATGATTTTTGATGAAGATGTGGACAGAAACGCCTATGCCGTGAATAGGAAATCGTAACGGCAACCCGAACTACAATTAAGAGCTCCTTGTATGACATCAAATTCAAACATCCGCGCCATCATCTGGGATTATGACGGAACTTTGGTCGATACGCGCCAAAAAAACCTGAATGTGACCAAAAAAATTATCGAACGCATTTGTTCAAAAAACGAACAATTTACGGCCTTGTGTTCTTTGGAGAATTATCATACGGCCAATCGCCATCATCCGAATTGGCGTGAGATGTATCGGTGTGAATTCAATTTGAATGAGGAACAGATCGATACGGCAGGGAGCATGTGGACCGAGTACCAGCTTAACGATGATACGGCGGTTCCCCTTTTTGATGGGATTGAGGATGTGATTTGCGCCATGAAGGAATTTCCCCATGGCATTGTTTCACAGAATTCAAAACACAGTATCATGCGCGTCTTAGAGCAGAAAGATATGTTGCTCCATTTCGATCATATTGTGGGATATGAAGAGGTGGGCTTGAAGCGGCAGAAGCCCGAGCCGGATGGTCTGCTAATGTGCCTGGAGAGACTCTCCCCATCGATTACTGGCACTGTATTCTACGTAGGCGACCATGAGACGGATGCGCAATGTGTCCTTCAGGCCAACCGGGTGCTGAAGAGAGACAGTGTGGCGGTGAAGATTATCAGCATCGGCGCCTTGTATGATTCGGAAACAGATACCTCCAATTGGTGTATTCCTCCGGATTATGAAATTCAACGCGCGTCAGAACTATTGGATATTGTGAACAATTTTAGAAAAATAAATGCGAAATCACCTTGTGAAGAAAATACGCCACCCTCCAAATAATAAGGTGAATTAACAAAAGATTCTGCAATAAGAATAAACCGAAGCGAATCCATATCGGAGTTTACGATGGCCAAATTATATTTTCGTTATGGCGCGATGAACTGTGGCAAAACCACCGACTTGATCCAGGTCGCCTACAATTACGAAGAAAGAGGCATGGAGACCGTGATTGTCAAGCCCGACACCGATACCAAGGGAAGCGACAAGGTCGTCTCACGTCTCGAAATCGAACGCCATGTGGATATCTTTGCCGCTGCCGGTGATGATCTGTATGTGCAGATCGAAGATTGGCAGAAAGAGAGAGGCCCCATCCACTGTGTCCTGGTGGATGAAGCCCAGTTTTTAACAACAGCCCAGGTGGATCAGCTGTTTAAGGTGGCCGTGCTACAGAAAATTCCTGTTATCTGCTATGGTCTGCGGGCCGATTTTCTTTTAAACGGTTTTGAGGGGAGCGAGCGCTTGTTGCTGTTGGCCCACAGTATCGAAGAGCTCAAGACCATATGCAAATGCGGCCAGAAGGCCGTGGCCAACGGGCGCAAAATCGATGGTCGATTTGTCTTTGAAGGCGCGCAGGTGGCCATCGAAGGTGAAGACAACGTGGAGTACGAGTCGCTCTGTGCCAGCTGCTATTTCAAATATAAAGAGCAATCCCGAACCCTGAATGAAAATGGATGAAAACCTTTAATTGACATCATTAAAGCGGGTTTAAGCAAAATCATAGAACTATCGTTTTACCCAAATGGTATATCGGATGAGGATTTTTTATTGAATGATACGGAAAGGAAAAAGATGACTCCGAAAAAGACACCCTATCCAGTAATGCGGAATGATCTACCCGGTCCTAATGCGACCGCTGTACTAACGAAAGACAAGGAATACATTTCCCCATCATACACCCGCAGCTATCCTTTGGTTATTGAGAAGGGTGAGGGTCTCGCCGTAACCGATATCGACGGTAATACATTTCTGGACTTCACTTCCGGAATCGCTGTTTGCAATACCGGTCATTCCCATCCCAAGGTGGTTGGGGCGATTATTGAGCAGGTAAAAAAATTCATCCATATGTCAGGAACCGATTTTTACTATTCGGTGCAATCTGCGCTGGCCGAAAAACTGGCCCAATTATCACCCGGGAAAAAGCCTAGAAAAGTCTTTTACTGCAATTCAGGAGCGGAGGCGGTTGAGGCTGCTCTCAAACTGGTTCGATACCATACCAAACGGACGCGCATCATTTCTTTCTTTGGTGCTTTCCACGGGCGTACGATGGGCGCATTATCTCTTTCGGCCTCGAAATCAATTCATGAAAAAGGTTTTGCGCCTTTGGTTCCAGGCGTTACCCACGTTCCATATGGCTACTGCTACCGATGCCCCTACAACCTTAAATATCCAAGCTGTGACGTCTACTGCGTCGACTGGATTCGTGAAGACCTTTTCAAACGGGCGATGCCCGCCGAAGAAGTGGCCGCCATTTTCGTTGAGCCTATCCAGGGGGAAGGTGGTTATGTGGATCCGCCTAAGGCGTTTCACCAAAAACTACAACAGCTTTGCCGAGATTACGGTATTTTGTATGTGGCGGATGAAATCCAAAGCGGAATGGGACGAACAGGCAAGATGTTTGCTTGCGCGCATTACGACCTGGATCCTGACATTTTTACCGTCGCCAAGGGTATCGCATCGGGTATGCCGCTCGGGGCAATGATTGCGAATAATGATGTCATGTCCTGGACTCCCGGTTCGCATGCATCTACTTTTGGTGGCAACCCGGTCAGCTGTCGGGCCGCAATCGCAACAATAGAACTTTTGGAAGACGGATTAATCGAGAATGCGGCGACAATGGGAAAATACTTGAAGGATCAATTGCTCGAGCTGATGAAAACGCATCGACTCATCGGAGATGTTCGCGGTATTGGACTGATGGTGGCCATTGAATTGGTCACGGATCGTGAGACAAAGAAAAAAGCCGTCGTCGAAAAAAATACGATCATTAAACAGGCTTTTGAAAAGGGACTTTTGTTATTAGGCTGCGGAGAAAATTCAATTCGTTTCATACCGGCCCTAACGGTGGAAAAAGGGGAGATTGAAAAGGCGCTTGCCATACTCGACGATATATTGTCGGAGATTGAGTCCACAAAATAAGAGCAATATTCTATAAAAATGAGCCTAATCGAGCAGGCAATAACCAGGAGGTATCGAATATGACCGCCAACAGATACAAGAGCGGATGCGCGTGGATTGAAGGCGAATATGTGCCCATTTCTGAGGCACGCATTCCGATCATCGATTCCGGATTTACCCGCTCGGATGTGACCTACGACGTGGTGGCGGTCTGGAACGGCAATTTTTTTCGTCTTGACGATCATCTAAACCGCTTTGAAATCAGCTGGAATCGCCTGCGGATGACACCGAAACTGTCAAGGCAAGAGATGCGAAAAATCCTTTTTGAGTGCGTGCGTCGTTCAGAGCTTAAAAACGCCTATGTGGAAATGATCCTGTCACGCGGGGTGCCACCGCCCGGCATGCGCGATCCGCGGTTGTTTGAAAACCGTTTTTACGCCTATGCAATTCCCTATATATGGATCGTGAAACCGGAGGATCAGCAGCTGGGGACCCATCTTGTCATCTGTAAAGAGACCATTCGAATCCCGCCAAAAGCCGTCGATCCGACGGTAAAAAATTTTCACTGGGGTGACCTGGTGAGCGGGATGTTTGAGGCGTACGACCGCGGCGGCTTAATCCCTGTGCTCGTCGATGCCCATGGCAACGTGACCGAAGGCCCGGGTTTCAATCTGTTTGTCTACCATAAAGAAAACTTGTTGACGCCTGCCAGAGGAGTGCTCGAGGGTATTACCCGCAAAACCGTGCTCGATTTGGCTGAAGCGGAGGGAATTTCCGCTAAACTGGAGCTGTTTGAGGCCGATGTCCTGCAAGCCGCAGAAGAGATTTTCATCACCAGCACCGCCGGGGGGGTCATGGCCGTGACAACGCTGGACGGTCAGCCGGTGGGAGACGGCAAACCCGGAAAGGTCACCATGACCCTTCATCAACGTTATTGGGAAGCGCATGACGAAGATCGTTGGACCACGCCGGTCGACTATTCTGAACGGGATGGCGCATCCATAAAGGAGGCCCCTGAAGACATGTCCCAGGCTCCAGGGGCGGGGGAAGGAGGTGAACTGGTAAAGGGCTAAAACAAGCCCTTACTATTTTATCGGTAGACGCAACGAAAAACTTTAGCCCAAAACCATAAGTGTAAGTCACAAACGATGGCGGAAACCTACAACATCACCATTGGGGGGATGATATGGAAGCATTCTAAGGGCTTTGATTGATGATTTGGCTTCTACGAATTCTTTCTGAATAGAACTGGAATCATAATTAATCCAAGATGTCGGCAATTCATATCTGATCATTTGATTTTTCCTAATTTTTCAATAAATTTCCTGTTTTTTTCAGCGAAATTTCCAAAATATTTATACGATATCGACCAATATATAGTATAAATATAGTGAAAAGAGTCTGAAATTCAATAGTATATGGTATTTTGGTATTTATTTAAAATATAATAACTCATACTAAATTTTTAAAATTTTTCTATATTTTTTCTGATTTTTTGAAAAATTACATCATCAGTTTGACATGCCCGGCGCGGCGGTGAAGCCTTGCTTTAATTCGGTATTTACAAGAAATGCTCACGTGAGCATTTCTTGTAAATGGTCTAAAATGGCTTGCTGGGATATGCCAAGACTTTGGGAAATTCGCCCTTGAGGGATGCTCAATCGTATAATCGGAGGATTTTCAATTCGAGCTGTTCGTTCTGCCTCCTTGGGCTGGTTTAAACTGCATCCCTACACCATGCAAAACTCCAACATTTGCGGCGGTACGCCCGCCCTCCTGCCAAGCAGAGTGAGGTGGCAGGCCAGACAGGCATCCGCCACCACACCGCCGCCGGCCACCCGCCCGACTCGCCTGAGCTCGCGATGGCGGGCAGGTGGGATCAAATATCAGGTCCACCTGGATTGGGAAATAATAGAGCCCGAGCAACAGTAAATCCTCATTTCAAATCGGTATTTATCAGAATTGCCAAGATTGGCATTTTTGATAAATGGTTGGGAATGCGCTCGCTATTGCGGTTCAATCGTTTTAATGGTTGAAAGGTCTTCGCGGTGGGGATTTTCACAATAGGACCTGTATTAAATGCACATTCCCAGAGCAGTATGAGGAGTACAGGCATTTTGAAACATAACTGGTCGGCCTGAACATTTTGAGGGATTGATTTGGATATCTTAATATCATTATCAAGCAAAAAATTCGAAATTGAGGATCAGCGACCAAATTTTGATTAGAAAGCAATTATAACCAGCCAGAATCTATTGACATTTTTCAACTGAATTTATACTAATCTACTTTGTCTTATAATTCAGAAAGGACTCCAAATGACCAAATCAGACATCATCAACACTCTTCACAATGAAACCGACCTCACCAAAAAGGAAGCAACCATTGTACTTGACACATTTTTCAATGAAATTGCCAGCGCCCTTGCAAAAGGTGATCGGGTTGAAATCCGCGGATTGGGATCATTTCACGTCAGAAAATATAAAGCATATACCGGTCGAAATCCGAAGACCGCGGAAAAGGTCAGAATCAAACCAAAGAAGCTACCATTTTTTAAGTGTGGTAAGGAGTTGCAGGAGCGGGTCAATTATAAATAAACCTATATAAACGGAGGAACCAAAGAATGAAAAATCTCAAGAAAGATCTGCAGGCGGTAAACAAGGAAATAAAGACCCTCGTAAACAAAGTTCAAAAGATTATTGTGGAAGTTGAAAAGCTTGAAACGGGAAAGCCGGCAAAGAAGGTAGTTACTAAAAAACCTGCTGTTACAAAGAAAACAAAAAAATTATCTGCGATTACAAATGTCCTGGGGCTCATTCAAGGATCACCGGAAGGTATTGACACCGCCACACTGGTAAAAAAGACAGGCTTTGCCAATGCGAAAATACACACGATTGTTTATAACCTGAAGAAGCAGGGTAAGGTTAAAAGCGAGAAAAAGGGTTTTTATGTGAAGGTGTGATCCCTGTAACCAT
>CAZHAH010000082.1:0-24202 GCA_964530095.1 uncultured Desulfobacteraceae bacterium
GGATAAAATGTTTTGCCATAAAATACACAAAATTCACAACTAAGAAACTAAGGAGTCTAAGATGAACAAGTACAAACCGGTCGATCCCACACTATTTCCAAGATTTGCCGGCATTAAAACGTTTATGCGGTTGCCGCATATAGAAACAACAGCCGAAATTGATTTTGCGATTATCGGTGTCCCGTGGGATGGAGGCGCCTCTTTTCGCACCAGCCAGCGATCAGGTCCGGACGCCATTCGAAACGTATCCACCCTCCTGAGGCCTTATAATCTGGTTCAGGACGTCGGCCTTTTTGATCACTGTTCGGGGGTTGACTACGGTGATCTGCCGGTTGTTCCGGGATACATCGAAGACACTTTTGCCCGTATTGAAAAAGGGCTTTATCCGCTGGTGGCTGCCGGTGTTGTCCCCATATTATTGGGAGGTGATCATTCGATCACGCTCCCTGAGCTAAGGGCGATTGCCAAACAACATGGTCCAGTGGCACTCATTCACTACGATTCCCATACCGACACTTACGATGCGTATTTTGGACGCCCCCACAACCACGGAACGCCTTTTCAAAGAGCGGTTGAGGAAAAGCTTCTCGATACGGAACACTCTATCCAGATCGGTATGCGCGGCTCGGTATATTCGAGGAAAGATTATGATCACTCCAAATCGCTCGGGTTCGATCTTGTAACCATGGATGAAGCCCGTGATATTGGAATCCCCAAAATCATTGAGCGCATTCATTCTCGCGTCGGCACGGCAAAGGCTTTTGTGACTTTCGATATTGATGTGGTGGACCCGGCTTTTGCACCCGGCACGGGCACCCCTGAGGTGGGTGGATTTACCAGCGCCGAGGCCATGAATCTGGTTCGGGGGCTTAAGGGGTTAAAAATGATCGGGGCCGATATGGTCGAAGTTTTGCCTCAATACGACCACAACGACATCACCGCCCTTCTGGCCGCAAATATCGTATATGAACTGATTTCTTTAATCGCGTTATCAAAAAAAATGGAATGACACCTACGCCGCTGAGCCCCATTGGTGAGCGCATTCACCGTATCCTGGCAAAGGCAGAAGTGCTTCGTTTTGTGTGGTGAGCCGGTCTATGCCTCTTCTTTTTTGATCATTTCCCACAATTCATTTATTTCTCGATGTGAAACCGAGGCAAGCTCCCGGCCGCTACCCGAAATGATTTCCTCCATTTTCCGAAAGCGCCGGTCAAATTTTTGGATGGAATCAACAAGCGCTGTCTCCGGATGGATGCGCGCAAAACGGGCTACATTTACGAGTGTAAATAAAATATCACCGAACTCCATGGCGACGTGGCGGGTATCTTCTCCTTTTTGATCCTGGGCGTCTATCTCCGTTCTAAATTCCAACCATTCTTCTTCGGCCTTTTGGATCACGCCCGCCATATCAGCCCAGTCAAATCCGGCCCGCGCCGCCCGTTCGGACACGCGATAAGCCCGCATCAGGGCCGGCATCGCTGCGGGAACCGAATCCAAAATCGATGCCTTTCGCCGGTGCTTCGTCTCTTTTGCCTTTATGGCGTGCCATTTCTCCGGGACTTCTTCAGCCCTGTCGATCTGCTCATCCCCAAACACATGCGGATGCCGGTGTACCATTTTTTCGGTAACGGCTCCGGCGGTATCTTCAAAATCAAAATGGCCCTGTTCTTGATACTGACTCGCTAAAAAAACGATGTGAAACAGAACATCCCCAAGTTCTTCACGGATCTCTTCGGTGTTCCCCCCGATGATGGCCTCGACCAGTTCGTAAGCTTCCTCTATCAGATAGACGGCGATGGTTTGCGGGGTCTGTTTTCTGTCCCAGGGACAGCCCTTTTTACCCCGGAGGGATTCTACAAGTTGGATTAAAGTTTTTAGGCGTGATGTTTTCAGGGCTAGCCGGGAATCTGCCACGCTTTTTTTAGCTCCCCTATTTTGTCATTAAATTGGCGCTTCATATCGCTTGTAACAACTTTGGACATTTTTTCCGAAACTTTTATCACATAGGGGGAAAGGAGAGATTTTTTGAGGACTGGCGATCCTTTGGAGAGAAAAGTGGTGAGAGCTACCAGGATCACCGATACAACCAGAATTCCTTTAACCAAACCAAATCCGGCGCCGCAAATTCGATCCACCCAACCCAAAAATGCAATATTTAGCAAATATTTGATTACGACACCTAACATGCTGATAATAATGAAAATTACAATAAAAATGACCATAAAACTTATAATATTGAGATAGGTGGCATCGGCGATCCATCGTGACAGAATTTTTGCAATCGCTCCGTAATAAGTATATGCCGCATAGTAGGCGCCCAACACGCCGATGATAGACGACACTTCTTTGATTAGCCCTCGAAAAAGACCCCGTATCAGGCAGAAACACAGTATAACAACCGCCAGCATATCAAACGGATTCACGACACTCCCAGTTTGGCAATTTGCATTACGATTTTTTTCTGTCGCAACAGATGTGTGGAATCAAAATTTTAAAATGTATCAGGCACTTGACCTAACAAACCCCTTATTTTGAGTCAAGGTATTTTTCTTTTTAACCCATTTGTGCTAAAAATGACATTTGCAATTGGTCTTGGGGTTATGATATGCGGGGCATCTGGTATTGACTGGTTTGGAAACGCCATTATCAGATAGGATATGGATGATATCTCACATAATAAATCAGCCCGGTTAAGCTTTGGGGACATCAATCTGGCCCAACAGCTTTTCGGGGAGCAAAATGCCCATCTTCAACTGATTGGAGATGCGGCCGATGTACAAATCCATTCCCGCGGCAGCACCGCATACATCCAGGGGGATGCCATTTCAACCGATCTAGCCCGCAATACCCTGGAACAGCTCTATGACATTTTGAAGGATGGTTATCCGATTTACCCCAATGATGTCGATTATGCTATCAGAGCCCTCAGTGAGGATGATCGCACCAATCTAAAAGCGCTCTTTCTGGACACCGTTTATATCACTTCAAAAAAACGCGCCATTACGCCAAAAAGCCGCACCCAAAAAGAATATATCGATGCCATCAGAAATCACGATATTGTTTTCGGTATCGGACCCGCCGGAACCGGCAAAACGTATTTGGCAATGGCCATGGCGGTCTCAGCGCTTTCAAAGGGGGAAGTGAGTCGAATCATCCTGACACGCCCGGCGGTGGAAGCTGGCGAAGCGCTCGGATTTTTGCCCGGCGATCTTTCCGAAAAAGTGGATCCCTATTTAAGACCATTATATGACGCCCTGCACGATATGATGCGTTTTGAAAAAGTTTCCAATTTACTCCATCAGGGTATTATTGAAGTGGCCCCCATTGCCTTTATGCGGGGCCGCACTTTAAACGATTCTTTTGTAATCTTGGATGAAGCCCAAAATACCACTTCCGAACAGATGATGATGTTTTTAACACGTATCGGATTTAGTTCCAAAGCCGTGATCACCGGCGATATTACTCAAATCGACCTGCCGCTCGAAAAACCCTCTGGGCTTATTGAAGCCAAAAATATTTTACAAGGCATCAAAGGAATAAAGTTTGTCTTTTTTTCAAAGGCCGACATCGTGCGACACAAGCTCGTCCAGGATATCATCAAAGCCTATGAGGATCTGGAAATCCAAAAACAAAAAGTGAATTCATAAAGCAGACTGTCTCCCAAATGCCGATCTCCAAAAAAAAAGAATCGATGATAGCCCGCTACGGGGCAAGTGATCATGTCAAATGGGTTATTCTCGGTGGAATTACCTTTCTATTTACGGTCATTTTGTACCCTAACCTCATTGATACGCACTATGCCTATCAACCTGGAGATGTTGCCGAGAGGGACATCAAGGCTCTCAAGGATTTTTTGATTGAGGATAAGGAAGCCATCAAAATCAATCGCCAACAGGCAATCGAAAAAACCCTGACGGTTTATGATCATGATGAAACCCTGGCATCCAAGATCACGCAGCGCGTCGACGAGACCTTTACAGGGGTTCGCAAGATCTATCAGCAGTCAGTGCAACCGGAAAAAAAGACCACCGGGGAAGCCAAAGCAGAGGCGGCCGATACCGATACGGGTGAAAAAAAACAATCTACCCATGATAAGATCTGGGCGATGAAAGAAGGATTTGAAAAAACACTCGGTATCCCAATCAGCTCAGGGGGCTACACGATCCTTGAAAAAGAAGCCTTTTCTGTCAAAATTTCCGATCCAATCGTTAGAATTTTAGGGGAAATATTAAAAAACGGGGTGGTGTCCAATAAAGAAATTCTTCTTAAAGAATCGGATAAAGGGATCTTATTGCGCGACTTAGGTTCGAAAACTGAGCGCGCCGTTAATAAACTTCGCAAATTCTATGGCCTTGATCAGTCAAAAATTATGGTCAGAGTCATCGGTCAGCCTTATCTGAAAGAATACAACTATGTCTTGCGCCACCTTATTGTGGACTTTACCCAAAGATTGATACTTCCAAATATTACCTTGAACCGGAGCGAGACCGAAGAACGCAAAAAAAAGGCCGCTTTGGAAATCAAACCGAGCTTCTATAAAATTAAAGCCGGCGAAATGCTTTTGCGAGAAGGGGAAATCGTTACTGAAGTTCAATCATTAAAATTGAAAGCTCTGCAACGCCAGATTAAGAGCGAGCAGGTTTTCGCCAGTGGAATTGGTTCGGCGATTATCATTGTGTGTCTTTTAATGATTTCCTATGTCTTACATTTAAAATACCAGCCTAAAAACATAAGCGATCATAACAAAAACCTCTTGTTTAACGCTCTGGTGCTGATCGGTTTTCTTTTTATCGCCAAGATTGCTTCCGCTCTGCCGGGATCATTGACTCAGAATTCACCCTTTGGGGTCTCTTTTTCATCCATCTATTACGGCGTGCCGATTGCCGCCGGGGCTATGATCATTTGTATTTTCGCCGGCATTGACCTCGCTTTTCCGTTTGCTGTGGCACTGGCAGTTTGTACGTCGATTCTTTTTCAAAAGCGAATGGAATTTTTTATTTATTTTCTGCTCAACGGCGCGATGGCTGCCTATTGGATACAGGACTGTCGTGAACGTAAAGTGTTCATCAAAGCAGGGCTTAAACTCGGGTGTCTCAATATTATTTTGGCCACAGCCATTGATATTTATATTGAAGATTTTGCCGGCTTTAAGCTTTTGTGGGATTGTGCATTTGCTTTTATGGGCGGGATGTTCGCCGGCATTGTTACCGCCGGTATCGTCCCGCTGGTTGAGGTTGCCTTTAATTACACGACGGATATCAAGCTCCTTGAGTTGGCAAACCTTGAGCGGCCGATTCTGCGGCAGCTGATGATCGAAGCCCCCGGCACCTATCACCACTCGGTCATTGTTGGATCTATGGTCGAGGCTGCGGCACAGGAAATTGACGCCAATCCGCTTCTCTCCAAGGTGTGCGGATATTACCATGATATCGGCAAAATCAAAAAACCACTCTATTATATTGAAAATCAAACCGACATGTACAACAGACACGACAACCTTGCACCGTCGATGTCGAAACGAATACTGATCGCGCATGTCAAGGAGGGCGTTGAGATTGCCAGGCAGAACAAGCTCGGCGCCGCGATTATGGATACCATCTGCCAGTCTCACGGAACCAGTATTATTACTTATTTTTTTGAAAAGGCCAAACAGATCAGCGGCGAAAATACGGTAAATGACGATGACTTCAGGTACCCCGGCCCCAAACCACAAACCAAAGAAGCCGGGCTGGTGATGCTGGCCGATGTCACCGAAGCCGCATCCCGAACGCTCACCAATCCAATCCCATCCAGGATTCAAGGGATGGTTCAAAAGCTTATCAACAACGTCTTTTCCGATGGGCAGCTTGACAGCTGCGAACTCACCTTAAAGGATCTGCGTAAGATCGGCGACAGCTTCAACAAGATTTTAAACGCCATACATCATCATCGCATTGAATATGCTGAAAGTCCGGCCGCACAAAATGGGATTGAGAAAAATGGGAGTCCTTATCGACCACCAGCAGCAGAGACAAGAAATAAATCTCGAACAATTACAACAAACGGCACAGGCAATCTTAAGCGCCTTAAACTGTCCTGAGGGGGAGCTTTCCATCCTCATCGTTGACGATGTCCGCATAGAGACACTTAACAAAAAATATTTGCATCGTGACGGCCCCACCAACGTCATCGCTTTCCCCATGCAGGAAGGTGATTTCTCCAATATTACACCCCAGCTTCTTGGCGATGTGGTTATTTCCGTTGAAACCGCCCAAAAAGAAGCCCGTTTGGATGGGATCACAATGGAAGAACGCTTATACCAGCTACTGGTTCACGGGATTTTACATCTGTTTGGATATGACCATGAAAAAACGGATACCGAGGCACATGCAATGGAAACCAAAACCGAGGAACTGCTCGGTTTGATTACCACTTGAATGGAGTACGAAATGGACCTTGTCACCGCAGCTGAAATGCAAAAAATGGACCATGAAACCATTGAATCGTTTGGTATTCCGGGTATCGTTCTGATGGAAAACGCCGGCCGCGGAGCGACCCGCTTTTTTTTGGAATCTTTTAAAGACGCATGCGATCAGAAAGTGGCCGTCATAGCGGGTAGAGGCAACAATGGGGGTGACGGCTTTGTCATGGCCCGCTATTTATATCAGAAAAGGATCCGGGTGTCGGTCTATTTGCTGTCTCAACGTGATGCGATTGGCGGAGATGCGGCAGCCAATCTTAGGCTTTTGGAACCCCTTGGGATTCCGGTCATCGAAATTCCGGATCAAAATGCATTCAAGGCCCATGCCACCTCGCTGCGCCACCAGGACATATGGATTGATGCCATCCTTGGGACCGGATTGAAATCGAAGGTCAAAGGCTATTTCAAGGAAGCTATCGACTTTATGAATCGTCTCAACAAACCGATTTTTGCTGTTGATATTCCATCGGGGCTTAATTCCGATACGGGTCAACCTTGTGGTGTTTGTATAAAAGCCCAAGCGACGGCAACTTTCGCCTTCGCCAAAATCGGCCATGTGGTTTTGCCCGGCACCATCTATACCGGCCAATTAAATATCGTGGATATCGGCATTCCCCAACATATCGTAAAGCAAACCGCACTACAGCATGTCCTCATCACCCAAAACATGGTAGCGAAACAGATACACCCCCGTTCGCAGGACGCTCATAAGGGTGATACGGGACATGTTCTAATCGTCGCCGGTTCACCCGGAAAAACCGGCGCGGCTGCAATGACTGCAACATCAGCCATGCGAGCCGGCGCGGGGCTCGCGACACTTGCCACTCCAGAGAGTTTAAATCCTTTTTTGGAAACCCAGATTTTGGAAGCCATGACCTACCCTTTAGCAGAAACCAAAACTGGAATTCTGGATGAGACGGCATTGGAAACGATTATGGGTTTGATGGCCAAAAAGAATTGCCTTGCCATAGGCCCCGGAATCGGAACGGCACCCGAGACCAAACGCTTGATCCAAAAGATTCTTTTAGTCAGTCAGATCGCCGTCGTTATTGATGCCGATGGACTGAACTGTATAGCGGATAATCCGCAGATCCTAAGGGGACTTGAGATTCCTGTTGTGCTGACACCCCATCCGGGCGAAATGGCCCGGCTGATCAATTCGACGACTCAAACGGTTCAACAGGATCGTATCGGCTGCGCACGAACATTCGCCCGGCAATTCGGGGTGCATTTGGTACTGAAAGGCGCCCGAACCGTTATCGCTCAGCCCGACGGCAAAATCATTATTAATCCCACCGGAAATCCCGGCATGGCCTCTGGCGGTATGGGCGACGTATTGACCGGCATTATTGCCGGCTTCATCGCACAGGGCTATGCGCCTGGAGACGCGGCCCTTGCCGGGGTTTATTTGCATGGTTCCGCTGGCGATACCCTGGCAGACGAGTACGGGCCCTACGGATTTCTGGCTGGTGATGTGATGAATCAAATACCCCGACAAATCAAGAAGCTTATCGCCTCGATCTGATATTGGAAACAGAAGAAGTCCAAAATGCCCTCCGCATTCCAAGTCTCAAGTAACAAATTGAATATCATCGCAGGCTCGCCGCAAGAAACGAACACCCTGGGGGGGCGCATTGGGCGGATCGTTGCCCCCGGAACGATAATTGCCTTAACGGGCGATTTGGGTAGCGGCAAGACTGCTTTTGCACAAGGTTTGGCCCAAGGCCTTGACGTACCTGATCATTATTATATAACAAGCCCTTCATACACGTTAATAAATGAGTATCCCGGACGGCATCTTTTTTTTCATATTGATCTTTATCGTATCGATAATTTATCCGATCTTGAAGAAATCGGGCTTTATGACATAATTTATGGTAGTGGCGTGGTTGCCATTGAATGGGCCGACAAACTGGGTGATGAAATACCGTTGAATCATCTCGCAATCTATTTTGAAATTCTCGACCAAGGCGCACGGCGTATTCAAGTGACGGCCTGCGGGGCGCGCGAAGTCAATTTGGTCACTCAATTGAAACAAATATACAAGGAGTAGCGATGGCATTAATTGTTCAAAAATACGGCGGCACCTCCGTTGCAGACACGGAACGTATCAAAAACGTCGCTAAAAGAGTCGCCAAATCCTATGATGAGGGAAACGATTTGGTTGTCATTCTCTCGGCCATGGCCGGGGTGACCGATGACCTCATCGATATGGCAAACAATATTACCAATTCGCCCAGCAAAAGGGAATTGGATGTTTTGTTGGCCACCGGCGAACAAACAACCTCGGCTCTGTTGGCCATGACGTTGCAGGCCATGAATTACCCGGCTCAATCACTGCTTGGCTACCAGGCCCAAGTCGTGACCGATTGCACGTACGGTGACGCTCGGATTGTAGACATCGGAACCAAGCGCATATTAGATCTTGTCAAGGAGCGTAAGATCGTTGTCATTGCAGGATTTCAGGGCTCCGATCCGCAAGGCAACATTACCACCCTTGGCCGGGGCGGCTCGGACACATCGGCTGTGGCAATTGCGGCCGTCATCAAAGCCGATCTTTGTGAAATATATACCGACGTGGACGGAATTTATACCGCCGATCCCAATGTTTGCAAAAAGGCGCGCAAACTATCCGCCATTTCTTATGACGAAATGCTCAATATGGCCAGCCTCGGCGCCAAAGTTTTGCAAATCCGATCGGTTGGATTCGCTAAAAAATATAATGTCGCGGTTCATGTCCGTTCATCTTTTAATGAAGAGGAGGGTACCATGGTGGTCAATGAAAACCTGGGGATGGAACAACTGGTGGTCAGCGCTGTGACACACGATAAAGATCAAGCCCGTATCACGCTCAAAAAGGTTCCTGACCAGCCTGGAATCGCGGCCAAAATTTTCACACCCATCGCAAAGTCCGGGATCGTGTTAGACATGATCATTCAGAATACCCGTGCGGGCGGGAAAACCGATCTGACCTTTACGGTTCCCAAAGCCGACTTTGAAACGGCGCTGCAGATAGAACGCAAGATCGCCGAGGAAATAAATGCCGAAGAAGTACTGGGGGATAAGAATATCGCCAAAGTCTCCGTCATCGGAGTGGGTATGAAAAATCAAACCGGTGTGGCTTCGACCATGTTTAATGCACTAGCCAAAGAAAACATCAATATCATTCTCATCAGCACTTCTGAAATTAGAATTTCCTGTGTGATTGAGGAAAAGTATGCCGAATTGGCGGTCAGGGTCCTGCATACGGAATTTGGTCTGGACAAAGAAGAGCATCCGGTTGAGTCGTAGATGAAGCGATTTGATCACGACCAATTGATATTTACACTGATATTGGCCATCCTCATCGTGAGCGTCATACTATATCGTAGCTTCTTTTTCTTTTAGAGAACCGCGGCGATTTCAGTGGCGATACGCATTGCCGCTTCCCTTGGATCCCGGGCATCGCGAATCGGCCTGCCAATTACCAGATAATCGGCTCCATTGGTTACGGCCTCGGCCGGTGTGGTTACGCGCTTTTGATCATCACGGGGAGTATCTCCCCATCCGGGACGAATCCCCGGTGTGATGGTGATAAAGTCTTTTCCAAACCTCTGTTTGATATCTTTAGCTTCAAGACCCGAACATACGATTCCCTGGCAACCGGTTGCCTTGGCCATGGCGGCCCTTTTTAAGACGAGGTCGGAGGGATTGACCGAAAATTCTGTTTTGAATCCCGAATTGCGAATATCCTCACCGGAGACGCTGGTTAATACGGTGACGCCAATGATGCCCACTTTACCTCGGCTGCCCTGAACTGCGGCCTCCAGCATGCGTTTCGATTCCCCGCAGTGCACGGTCGCAAAGTTTACCCCATATCCAACGATCCGTTGCACGGCACGCAGGACCGTGGCCGGGATATCGTGAAGCTTCAGATCTAAAAATATCCGGGCCGGGCCGGATGTTTGCACAAACCGGATGATATCCGGGCCGCATTCGATAAAGAGCTCCAGGCCGACCTTAAACATCCCCACATAATCGGTTAGGAGTAAAATGTATTCTTTGGCTTCCTTAAATGTAGGGAGGTCAAGTCCAAAAGTGACATAATCTTTTGCCGAACGTGTATGGTCCACTATCGCCTCTTATATTGCTTATCAATCCATGATCGATATTGTCCGCTTTTGATTCGCTCCACCCATCCCTGGTGGTTCATATACCAGTTGAGCGTTTTTTCAAGTCCGGTTTGGAAGGATTCTTTCGGTGCCCATTGCATTTCTTTTTCCAGCTTTGAGAAGTCAATCGCATAACGCCGATCATGCCCTGGGCGGTCTTTCACAAATGAAATCAAATTTCTTCGTGATCCGATGTTGGGGTCGGGAGCCTGATCATCAGCTAAATCACAGATCATTCTCACCACTTCGATATTGGGCAGCTCACAGCGGCCGCCGATGTTATAAGTTTCGCTCCGGGTTCCTTTTTGCATAATCTTCCACACCGCCCGGCAGTGATCTTCAACATATAGCCAATCTCTAATGTTGGCGCCGTCTCCATAAACCGGCAGTTGCTTACCTTCCAAGGCATTGAGTATCATAAGCGGAATCAGTTTCTCGGGAAATTGATAAGGCCCATAGTTATTGGAACAATTCGAAATGGTCACGGGGATACCATAGGTTCGACCATAAGCCCGGACCAGGTGATCTGAAGCCGCCTTGGAAGCCGAATAGGGGCTGCTGGGATCATAGGGTGTCGCTTCGGTAAAATATCCTTCCCCCCTTAACGATCCAAAGACCTCGTCCGTACTCACATGATGAAAAAGATGCAGTCGGTCTTTGTGGATTCGGGCCAGTTCCAGAAGATTAAATGTTCCGATGATATTGGTACGAATAAAGCCACCCGGTTCAAAAATCGAGCGATCGACATGGGATTCCGCGGCAAAATGGCAGACGGTGTCGATGGGGAGCTCTTGAAAAATTTCGGCCATGGCTTTATGGTCACAGATATCGGTTTGAACGAATCGATATCGATCTGGAAAAGCGGTTTCCATCCCGTCAAGGTTTTCAAGATTTCCCGCGTAGGTTAATTTGTCGACGTTTATGACGCGTCCCTTGAAATTGGACTTTTCAAGGAGGTATCGGATAAAATTCGCCCCGATAAATCCGCACCCGCCGGTCACCAGTATGTTTTGCATGTATCACCTAATCCCGACTTGTCGGGGAAATAACAAATTACACGCACCAAATTACAAAATCCAAATCTCAAATAAGATCCAAAAACAATTGTTTGGAATTTTGAATTTCGGTCATTGTGATTTGTTTGTTATTTGTTTTTTGATTATTGTGATTTATTTGTTATGGGTTTGTTGTCATCCTCCAAATGAAGAAGGCAAATACAGGTTGAGCGCTTGAGGCACGATGTCGATACTGGCCGGAAGAATTCCGGGTTGTTCGCCATCCACATCCAGCAGGACTCGTTGTTCGGAAGTAGCGGAAATTTTTTTCCCGCAAAAGCAGCTTACTTTTTCTACCCCATATATCTTCCCGTTGTAAAGATTTTGAAGATTTAAAAACACTTTGGCAAGACTCAAGTCCCCAATTACGGTGATATTGAACAACCCATCGGTCGGCGTGGCATCCGGTGCAACCCACATCCCGCCGCCGTGATATTGTCCGTTTGCAACCGCAATATTCCACATCACGACGTCCTCCGCGACGGCATCATCAATCTGCAAATGAACGCTTTTTTTCCCGTAGCATAAAATCGAAATAATCGTGGCCCAAATGAAAGACAAAAAAGGACCGAAGGCCTTGGTGGTGCGGTTGACACGCTGGTCCACTTCACCTCCCAAACCGAAGCTGGCAATATTATGAAAATAACGACGCTTTCTCTGATCGTTGTGATCTTGAAAATATAGCCGCCCGATATCGATTCGAGATAAATGTTTGGCGCTGATAATATCCAGCGCCCGATCCGGATTTTTAGGGATTGAGATCGTGCGCGCAAAATCACATCCCGTCCCGAAAGGGATAAAACCGATCGCAATATCCGATCGGATGGCCTCGTGAAGCCCCATCAGTCCGTTGATGACTTCGTTAAAAGTTCCGTCACCACCAATACAAATGACGGTACGGGCCCCTTCTTCAACCGCATGGACCACAAGTTTTTGGGCCTCATTCGGAGCGCTTGTCATAAAACTCCGAAAAGAGCCCAGCTTGTTGCGGGCAAGCGCTTCCAAGGAAGGCCAGCCTTTCGCAACGGCACAATTGCCGGCATTGGGATTGACAATCAGGGCAACATCTTGTGAAGACATCATTTTTCTCTTATTGGAGAGTTTTTGATCAAAGCCGTAATAAGCCTATAACCCAAATCCGGTTATTCTTAAAGCCATTTTTCAATCGGTCATGAAGGCAAATAAAGAAATCTATTGAAATAACTGACTTTATCATGATATGTCACTTCCGATCCGATATATCGAAACCATCCGTCATCCATCTGGACCAATGGAAATCAATACCAGACAAAAAACGCTTTTACGAATGCTGCCCGGCGTGGATCGTTTACTGGAACTTGCCAAAGGCATTTCCGATTTGGACCCTATACCCAGAACGGTTCTAACCCGATCGGCCCGTTTTGTGATTGATGGCCTTCGTGAACGTATTTTGGCGAATCAAACCGATTTCGATCAAAACAGCCTGACTGAAACCGCACTTCTCCAAAGACTCGAGCAAAAGATCAGATTGGAAATGAAACCGAATCTTTTGCGTACGATCAACGCCACCGGCGTCGTTGTCCATACCAATCTGGGACGATCACGCCTTCCGGCCGAGACCATTGAGAATGTGGCCCTTATCGCAGGAACGTATTCCAACCTGGAAATGAATTTGTCAGAGGGGGTACGGGGATCACGTTATGCCTGCGTGGAGGAATTACTTTGTGAAATCAGCGGTGCCGAAGCGGCCATGGTCGTCAACAATAACGCCGGGGCCGTGTTATTGTGTTTGGAAACGCTGGCGAGGCAGAAAAAGGCCATCGTATCCCGTGGTGAACTGATTGAAATCGGTGGCGCCTTCCGGATTCCGGATGTTATGGCCAAAAGCGGTGCTTTTTTAACGGAAGTCGGCACGACCAACCGGACCCACCTCAGGGACTATGAAAATGCCATCGCGCATGATACCGCATTGCTGTTAAAAGTCCACACCAGCAATTATTGTATTGTCGGCTTTACAGCTGAGGTCACCTTAGGTGAGCTGGTTGAGCTCGGCGCCAGGTATCACCTTCCGGTGATGCAGGATTTAGGAAGCGGCACTTTTATCGATTTCTCAAAATACGGCTTGACTAAAGAACCGACGGTTCAGGAGTCGGTTGACTTGGGAACCGATATCATCACCTTCAGCGGCGATAAACTCCTGGGAGGGCCTCAGGCCGGTATCATCGTAGGGAAAAAAGAGATACTGGAAAGAATCAAAAAAAACCCACTCACACGCGCCTTGCGTGTCGACAAGATGACGCTGGCGGCGCTTGAGAGTATTCTCAGACTTTATCGCACCGAGACTCAAGCCCTTGAAACCATCCCAACCTTGCATATGCTAACCCTCCCCCTAACTGCCATCCAAGCCAAAGCGAATAAATTGCACCGCTCCCTGAGCACCATTGATAACACCCATCTGCACATCCAGCTGATAGACCGATCGTCACGGGCCGGCGGCGGATCGTTACCGCTGTTGGAGATTCCCAGTAAGTGTGTCGGCCTAACGATTGACGGACTTTCGGCCAGCACGATTGATCAAAAGATGCGGGCCAATGATCCGCCCGTCATTGCTCGAATTGAAGAAGATTTGTTTGTCATGGACCTCAGGACTATTCAGGAGGAGGAAATCCCAATCGTCGTTACGGCATTTAAGCAGCTTTTACAAAAGGCCTTTTCATGAAAAAAAATCCACCGCGCGTCCCCTTCAGTGAGAGCGAAAACCGCAGAATTTTTCTTTACAAACGCGATTCACCACATGCCCGCCTTATCGAATCGGCCAGTCTTGCCTCTTCACCAACATCCAAAGCTGAGCCGGACGAGCTTCTGAAAGAAATATTTCCGGATTTGCGGATTGGAAAGGCATTTATCAGCCATGCCTTGTCACAACTTGACGCATGTGCAACATTTGGGGCCATGGTGATTCTGATTGATCCCTTGGACCATCCAAACGAGGGATTAAATCATGATGCGATTATAGAAATACCACCCGAAATTGAAATGGACGTGGCCCATACCATCGATATGGCTTGCAAAGCTCAAAAAGGGATTTGGGGTCATCTGGAGCAGGGTGTATTCGGATGTTTTCTACCGGATATGCCCGATAGCCTCTGCATGGATCTGGCCAAAGAGATCCAAAGAAAATTATCCCCTCGGCGGTCGGAAACAGTTTCAATTGGGATCGCTGGTTATCCCTGTATCAATTTTCCCAAAACTCAAATTATAAATAACGCCTACAAAGCCCTTGAGCATGCCGGATTTTTCGGTCCCGGCAGTACCGTGATTTTTGATGCCGTCAGCTTAAATATCAGTGCTGACCGGCTGTATCAGAAGCGGGATCTCCCGGGAGCCATCGAAGAATTTACGTTCGCTTTAATGCTGGACCCTTCCATTGAGAATGTCCACAACAGCCTCGGGGTCTGTTACGGTGAACTGGGCGATTTAGAAAAAGCCCTCGAGGCCTTTGAAACGGCATTGTGGCTCGTTCCACGTGAGGTGATGGCAATCTACAATAAGGGGCTGATATATATGCTTCAGGGAAAGCGGGGAAAAGCGCTTGAATACTTCCTTGAGGCAGAACGTAAGGGTGACGATATTTTCGAAGTCGTATTTCAAATCGGCAAACTTTATCTTGAATTAACCCAAATTGACAAGGCCCGCAACTATCTTGAAAAGGCGGCTCGAATCAAACCGACCTCAGGACCGGCATATGCTGCCCTGGGTGACTGTTACGTTTCAATGGAGCAGTTTGATGATGCGATCTCCTCCTTTCAAAAGGCCATTAAGAAAAACCCCAATGACGCGGCATCCCTTTCGGCACTCGGGTCTCTGCTTGAATCTAAAGATGAAAATTTGGAAATTGCCACAACGTTTTGTTTGCACAGTGTTAAAATTCAGCCCGAAAACGGTCTCTTTTGGTATCGCCTGGGCAACCTCTATCTCAAACGAGATCGGCTCCAGGACGCCCTGGAGGCGTTTTTGGATGCCAAAAGCCGGGGTTATGACGCCGATCCGATTATCGTCGAGGTTCAACAAAAGATCGCCATCAAAGCGGATTGAGCTTAACTTTTGAAAAGGACGACACAAATCCAAAATGAATCAAACCGTTTTGAACATCTTGACCGAAAGCCTTGCGGTAAAAGAGCAATCGATCAAAAACAACATCGATCTGATTGTCAAGGCTGCCGACATGCTGGCCGCCTGTATCGCCGCAGATAACAAAATCCTTATTTTCGGCAATGGGGGAAGTGCGGCGGATGCACAACATATCGCTGCGGAATTTGTTAACCGTTTCCAAATCGAACGACCCCCGCTGGCGGCAATCGCTTTGACGACCGACACATCGATCATTACCAGCATTGCAAATGATTTCAATTTTGACGATATTTTTGCCAAACAAATCCGCGCCCTCGGCCAAAAAAACGATATTGCGATCGGGATCAGCACCAGCGGCAATTCTCGAAATGTCACCCAGGCTGTCAAGGCCGCTCAAATGACAGGTATCACGACTATCGGGCTGACCGGCCGGGGCGGAGAATTGGCGCGATTGGCCGACTTGGTGTTTAAGATCGAATCAGACACAACCGCTCGTATTCAAGAAACACATATCCTGATTGCCCATATCCTTTGTGACCTTGTTGACCGGATTCTGTTTCCGGATAAATATTAGGAGATGTATACCCTCCCGTAAAAGAATTTTTTTTAAGTCCCTGGAAGCAATCAATTATGCCAAAACCAATAAAACCTATTCAATTGAAACACCTAAAGACCCACTCACTCAATCAACGTCAAAGCAAAGTTTCGGCAGCTGACTTTGCCAAAACTTGGCCCAAGGGTGCCGCTTTTAAGGTTTTTCTGGACAGTCTTCCGAATATCCTGGCCGGACAAGAAATCCGTAGCGCCATACGGGCCATTGCCGCCGCCTATCAGCAACATAAACCTGTCGTCTTCGGCATCGGTGCGCATGTCATAAAAGTCGGGCTCAACCCTGTCATGATAGATCTGATGGAGCGGGGTGTTGTTTCAGGTGTGGCTTTAAACGGTGCCGGTATTATCCATGACGTGGAACTGGCCATGCAGGGAAAAACATCAGAGGATGTTGATTCTGCGCTTGGGGATGGCTCCTTTGGCATGGCGCATGAGAGCAGCACAATCCTAAATGAAGCCATCCAGGATACATGCGAATCATCCACCGGACTTGGCGAGGCAATCGGTAAATTTATCACCGCGCGCAAATTATCATATTTGCCCCTAAGTATATTGGCCGCCGGTTATCGACTGGGAATACCCTGCACCGTTCACATTGCCTTGGGAACCGATATCATTCATATGCACCCTGAATTCGATGCCGCTGCCTCGGGAAACGCCAGCCATCGAGATTTTCGAACCTTCGCCGCTATGGTCGCTGAATTGGAAGGCGGTGTATATGTCAACGTGGGCTCCGCGGTCATACTCCCCGAAGTTTTTCTGAAAGCCGTCACCCTGGTACGTAATCTTGGACATCCGCTTCAGAATTTTACAACCCTGAATCTCGATTTTATCCGGCAGTATCGACCCATCACAAATGTAGTAACCCGACCGACAGCCAAAGGAGGTCGGGGTATTAACCTGACAGGACATCATGAAATCATGCTTCCCCTGATCGCCGCCGGCGTTATTGAAGAAATTGAAGCAAAATAAGATTCTACCGAAGATGAGTTCTTACGTCTGCCGTCCGGTGCCCTTTTATCAAAGCTGAATCGGTTTTTATTTGATGATTTTGCTGTTTTAATGCTTATTATGAAGACAACCCAAAGATTAAGAAGGAGACACCTCCATGCCAATCTATGAATATCACTGTGCCAAGTGCGGCCGGGATTTTGAATGCCTCATTTTCGGAAATGAAAAACCTCAGTGTAATTCCTGCAATAGCCGCAAAGTAAACCGGCTTATGTCTGCCTGCGGCTTTATCAGCAAAGGCGGTTCAGGCGAAACCGTCAGATCTTCGGCTTCCTCGTGTGGCGGCTGCTCCGCTTCCAGTTGTGCCGGCTGTCACTAATGAATCCACCTCCCCGAAGAATCAAAATCGGAACGCGTGGAAGTAAGCTGGCCCTTTGGCAGGCAAACTGGGTCAAATCGGCCTTGGAATCCATCGATTCCCATCTTTGTGCTGAGCTTGTCATTATCAAAACCAAAGGTGATAAAATCACAGATGTGCCTTTGGCAGAAGTTGGGGGCAAGGGGCTTTTTGTAAAAGAGATCGAAACCGCAATCTTAGAAAATCGGATCGATCTTGCTGTGCATAGCATGAAGGATATGCCTGCCGATATTCCAGCCGGCCTGCAGATTGGTGCTATTCCCGAACGTGAGAACCCGGCCGATGTCCTTATCTCAAAAAGTGGGCAGAAGCTGGCCGAACTAAAGCATCAAGCCTGCATCGGCACCAGCAGCCTTCGGCGTGCTGCACAGCTCCGTTTTGACAGGCCCGATGTCTGCATTTTGCCCTTGAGAGGCAACCTCGACACACGCATTAGAAAGCTCGAAGCCGGAGAGTTCGATGCCGTTATTTTGGCGGCAGCCGGGATTAGGCGGATGGGGCTTGAAAATAAAATCACCGAATATCTTGATCCCGACCGGATACTGCCGGCGGTGGGGCAGGGAGCCCTTTGCATTGAAATCAGATCAGATGATTCCGAAAATTTGCAGCTCATTTCCGGATTGGATCACAACCCAACCCGGCTGGCTGTTTCGGGTGAACGGGCTTTCCTCAATCGATTGGAAGGGGGTTGTCAGGTCCCCCTAGCCGCATATGGACAAGTGATCCGTGATCGGTTTATCCTCAGCGGACTCGTGGCGGAAGTGGATGGGTCGAAACAGATCAAGGATTCTCTGACCGGATCACCAGCGGAATGTGAGGGGATTGGGATAGCGCTTGCAGAACGTCTGCTTGATAGGGGAGCGGGCCAAATTCTGAATAAATTAACCTCAAACCGGTTAACCTGATTATCATGGCTACCAAACAAGGCAAGGTGTTTTTGGTGGGTGCCGGTCCGGGCGACCCGGATCTGATGACCATCAAAGGCCGAGAATGCATCCGCAGAGCAGATGTCATTATTTATGATCATCTGGCAGATCCGGTGCTTTTGACATCCGCATCCAGAAATACTGAAATTATCTATGCCGGGAAAAAAGGCGGTGATCATACCCTTTCGCAAGCTGAAATTAACGCTCTAATCATATCGAAAGCTAAAAAAGGGGGTATCGTCACCCGCCTCAAGGGTGGAGATCCATTTGTTTTCGGCCGCGGCGGAGAAGAAGCGCAAGCATTGGTTGCAGAAGGTGTTTCTTTTGAGGTAGTTCCCGGCGTTACTTCTGCGATTGCGGCACCGGCATATGCGGGGATTCCGCTCACACATCGCAATTTCACATCCGCCTTCACGATCGTTACCGGCCACGAAGATCCCCTAAAACCTGAATCGATGATCAACTGGTCCGCCCTGGCGAAAGTCGGCGGGACGATCGTTTTTCTGATGGGAGTTAAAAATCTGCCCGAAATTGTGCAGCAACTCATTCGAAATGGAATGGACGCTGATACACCCGCAGCCCTTGTACGATGGGGGACAACCCCGCGTCAAACGGCGGTCACCGGAACCCTCGCCACGATTGTCGCCAAAACCAAGGCCGCCGGGATCAAAGCGCCTGCCATCATTGTCATCGGCGATGTTGTTCGACTTAGAAAGGATTTAAACTGGTTTGAAAAAAGGCCCCTGATGGGAAAATGCATCGTGGTCACGCGAGCACGCAAGCAGGCCAGTCATCTGGTAAAGCGGCTCGCCGAATTGGGTGCCGAATGCCTCGAGTTCCCGACCATTGAAATCATTCCCCCGCATGACTGGGAACCCCTTGATCAGGCCCTTACCGAACTTTCCGTTTACGATTGGGTTATTTACACAAGCGTGAACGGGGTCGATCATTTTTTTCAACGTTTGTTTGCCATCGGGAAAGATGTTCGGGCCTTAAATCATATAAATACCGCCACCATCGGCCCGGAAACCGCACGCAGACTTTTTAATTTTGGGATTAAAAGCGATATCATTCCTCAAAGCTACCGGGCCGAATCGGTTGTTGACGCATTTGCACAAACCGCTATTAAAGGCGCCCGAATGCTTCTCCCCCGCGCTGAAAAAGCGAGAGCTCTTTTGCCCCGGGAATTGACGCGCATGGGTGCCTTGGTGGATGAAATTACGGCCTATCGCACCCGATCTGTGGTTGAAAATAAGGATCTCCTAACAAAACGACTCGAAGCCGGTACCGTCGATTTGATTACATTTACCAGTTCTTCGACGGTCGAAAATTTCAAATCTTTGTTGCCCCCCCATCGATTCGATCAATTGATTGCCGGAATGACGGTTGCTTGTATCGGTCCGATTACGGCCCATACGGCCAAATCCCTTGGCTTTGAGGTTCATATCATCGCTGAATCCTTTACAATACCGGGGCTTTGTGCAGCCATCACTCAATACTATCAAACGCATAAATGATCCCCCACAAGTAGCTGTTGACCTTTTGCGGCCGTATGGTGTATCTTTGATTCTCTCTATTTGACCCACTACCGGCATTCCACTATCAAGGATTTATTAGGAGGCATCAACTATCGGGGGACAGAATGGACAAATACCTCGAAAAGCTACCCACCTATATCGATGAGCTAAAATCCATCAAAGATACCATCATAACCAACATCTTATTTATCGGAGAAACCCCGGCCCCCACTTTTCAAGAAAAGCGGCGTGCCCAGCTTTTTTTAGACCGACTGGCAGAATCCCAGGTCGATGAATGCACTACCGATGGATATCGAAACCCGATCGGCGTCATCCGCGGGACTTCCCGCACCAAACCGCCGATTTTCGTAGTGGCTCACCTCGATACGGTTATCCCCCGAGATGTCGATCACAATTATTCGGTCAATGAGACATCCATAACCGGCCCCGGCATTTTGGACAACTCGATTGGTGTGGGTATTCTGGTCTCTCTACCGGATATATTTAAAAAATTGGGGCTTCATTTTAAATCCGATATCGTTTTAGCCGGCGTGATTCAGTCCTTGGGCAAAGGGAATCTACGCGGCATTCGTCACCTGATTAAAACCTGGTCGACTCCCATTCGGGGCGCCATTTGCATCGAAGGGGGGGAACTCGGCCGTTTGAATTATAACTCGGATGGTATGATCCGCTGTGAGGTCGAATGTACGATCCCCGTCGGCAACGGGTGGAAATACGCGTTCAAACCCAACGCGATTCTCATTTTAAATGACGTCATCAATCAGATACTTCAACTCCGGTTACCCCAAAAACCGCGCTCAAGGGTCATTATCGGCAAAATTTCGGGCGGCATGACCCACGGCGATATTGCCAACAGCGGAACCCTCGGTTTTGAAATTCAAAGCGATTCCGATAAAATGGTTAAAAGCATTTTCAACGACATCCGGGATATTGTAAATGGTATCAGCCACGAGTACCATGTGGATCTGAATCTCAACACGATCAGCAACCTGAGTGCTTCGAAATTAAAATATAACCATCGCTTGGTTAAAAGCGCGGTTGCAGTCATGGAGAAACTCGATTTGAAGCCGGTTAGCGAACCGACCGAAACGGAGCTTTCCATTTTTCTTTCCCACAAAGTTCCGGCGCTAACGCTTGGCATTACACATGGTGAAAATTATCATCGTCCCGATGCCATGGTTGAAATCGATCCGATATTTAAAGGGATCACGCAGATCATCGGCATCATTCTGGCAATTGACAATGGAGCCTGTGATGAATAATAGCTGGCTTGACACGCACACGTTTCATTATTCCGATTTTACAGATCTCAATCGTCTGGTGAAAGAAAAGAAGCGCAAAAATTTGACGATTTCACTCTGCCTGCCCACTTTGAATGAAGAAAAGACGATTGGCAAAGAGATTCTGGTCATGAAATCCGAGCTGATGACGCGCTATCCCCTATTAGATGAAATTGTCGTTGTCGATTCCGGCTCGACCGACAAAACCAGAGATATTGCCGAATCTTTTGGCGCCGATGTATATGAGGCCGACGGCATTCTACCCCATCTCGATAAATTCAAGGGCAAAGGCGAAAACCTGTGGAAGGCGCTTTTTATCACGCGCGGGGATATTATCATTTACCTTGATGCCGACATCAAAAACATTCACCACCGTTTTGCCTACGCACTCGTGGGCCCGCTGCTTCTATCCGATAAAATCAAATACGCCAAAGCCTTTTATGACCGACCCATTGCCACCGGCAAAAGTAAAGTCCGACCTACCGGCGGGGGACGTGTTACCGAACTTGTGACACGGCCGCTGTTTTCGCTCATTTTCCCGGATCTCACCCAAATCATCCAACCCCTGTCGGGCGAATATGCAGGCTATCGCGAGCTGTTCGAAAAAATCCCTTTTCCTATCGGCTACGGCATTGAAACCAGTATGATTTTAGATATTTATGAAAAATGGGGACTCGATGTAATGGCCCAAGTGGATCTGGAAAAGCGGGTTCATCGCAACCAGTCGACCAAAGCCTTAGGGAGGATGTCATTTGTTATTCTTAAAACGTTTATCAATCGCATCCAAAAACTGGGACTTGTCGATCTAAAGGCGGATATGTTCGATGAGATGATCCAATACAACCTTGTAAAAAACCGATACAAGACTGATATTTATCATCTTGAAGGAGTGGAGCGGCCGCCGATGGTTGAGATCTCCGATTATTGCAAAAAGTTTAATATCAAAAAAAGTAAGCAGAAGACCTCATAGTTCGCACCGGCCACCAAAAAAGCCCGGGCCGAAAGAATGGGAGGCCACATTTACTCACACATCGCAACATCGACCCGGGCAATTGAAAAGCTGAAACGCGATGCTCGAATAAATCGTGTTTCAGTCAAATTCCGCAGGCATTTAGCAATCTTTTAACCCTGAATCAAGTCTTTTTTAACAATATCGGTTTTTTTTTCATTTCTCCTTAAAAAACAGTTTCCATGCCTTTGCTGGTACTCATCCACGACCAAGCATTGGCACTCTAAAATATCCCATTCAGAAATGCAGATTTCGGCCGAAAAGCTTCTGGCCTCTATGATCTGAGTTAGTGTCCATCAATTCCGTAATGTCGCTACAAGCCGTAGCGGATGGATAAGAAGCTCTAGGGCCGATAGAATGCTGTTACACACCACATCTGCAGAGCGAATGGTTTCAGCAGAGGCCCCTTCCCCGAGAATTACTGCTATTCCCAGCACAGCTTCCTTTAGCATCTGTCGGTCATTTCGCCCATTTCCGATGCAGACCGAATGATTTCGACCCAGGTTTTGAACGTATACCCGCTTCCCTTGATCCTGATCCTTAACCGGCATGATGGATCGCTTGCATGGAATTCCCTGCATTCCCTTTTCTACTTTACCAAATGTATCTGCCGTAATCACATGAATTTCCAATTGGGTTGCTAATTTGACAAGTGTTTCTTTGACGCCGGGGAGCATATTGCCATCGACGGCCAGAGTCCCATTGTAATCGAGCACCAAATACTTCAATTGCAGTTTTGTGAAGCCGGGAATATCAATCACAATCATCATGACCCCCTTTTCTACGCGTTGATCACATCCTCACTGTAAAAATCGCGCGGAAAGATTCCTCCCGATTGCTCAAAAGCGTCAATCCAACCCTGTACCCGTTCTTTGCCGTAAGTCTCTTGCCATGCCGCTACGATGAGGTCGACCGGGATATCGGCATAGGAGCCGTGATAAGCCACATATTCCATAAACTTTTTTTTCTCCATATTATATGGCTGAAAAATGGAATCCTCACGACCATTGAATTCTAGCGGGGCAACCTTATGACGCTGACAAAGTTCCCTGTTAAAAGCCGGGGTGGCGATTACCCATCTGTCTTCCAGATACATTTCCGTATACCCATGATAGACAAACAGGTCGCATCCCAGGTGTTCGAGCAGTTGTTTGGTAGCCAGATGGCTGCGAACCGTCGCAAATCCGACACGGGCCGGTATGCCGCAAGCCCTGGCCAAGGCGCAAAGCAGGCTGGCTTTGCTGACACAGTATCCGCGGCCGCTTCGTAATACGCAGCTGGCCCGGTAGTGTTCCGGAAGATAAAAGGGCGAATACGGATTATACCAGATTCCGTCTCGCACCACATAATAGAGTTTAACCGCCTTGGCCACAGGATCTTCGCCTAGCCCTTTGACTTGGGAGAATGCATGCTCCCGGACATCGCTATGATCGCAATCGATAATCGGTGTGGGTAAAACATACTTTAGATCGGGGTTGTCTTCTGATTTCATCGCTTATCCTCCGGTTTTTAGTTGCCTTTGCATATCAAAAAAGAGATCTGTTCGTCAAAGCAATCTTACGGGCAATATTTGGGATCAAGTCCTTTGATCCTAATCGAGTCAAGGCTCGATTAGACGTTATTCCCTCAGTTAGGCCTTTTCGCTTGTATAAGTAAAAAAGATTTTAAATTAAAAAGAACGGGGTGTGTGGG
>CAZHAH010000083.1:0-24044 GCA_964530095.1 uncultured Desulfobacteraceae bacterium
GCTGAACAAGGCCCCGCGACTTTTTGCGGTGATTAACTCTGAAACTCCTGTCTGATTGACGAAAACAACCAGTTGATTTCGATATTTGTATCCAGCATCAAAACGGCAAAACAGAAGGAGCAGAAGTCTTCGTAAATCGATACTTTTATCCAATAAAGTGTTTTATAATAAAATTGAAAGAGCGCAGCGATACCTTACTTCTACATTCGATATTCATGTATTCGATATTCGATATTCCCGGCCGAGCCAGCCTTTTTGGTTCCGGCTCGTCCGGGTTAGGTTAGAGCAAAAAAAACTGTTCCGTCAATGATTACAGCAACCCCTGCTCCTGCAAAAAAACCATGCAGCGTTGGGCGATGGTGGTAACCTGGCTCAATGCCTGTCCCAAATGGAACGTCGCTTCGTGGGGGACCCCCGAATCGATCATGACGATCGACATATCCATATGCCTGGCAGCCTCATCCCACAGCGAATCTTGAGCGACCTTTTGGGCGATATGAATGTCATGCATAATCGTGTTGATGAAAATTCGAATGATTTTAATCGAGCCTGTCTTTTCATCCTCAGGCAAATGAATGTAAGCTTCTAAAGCCTGAGATGACCAAATGAGGCCGGCTTTAATCTTATCGCTTTGAGAGAAAGTGAGGATGGCCTGTTGCGCATTCATGATGATTTCATTCGAGGATCATCAATACTTGATCGCTGGCCACCTTGTCTCCCTTTTGAACTTTGATTTCCTTAACGGTGCCATCGCAGGGTGCCATGACCGGATTTTCCATCTTCATTGCCTCGAGGATGATTAAATTTTGTTCTTCAAAGACGGCGTCGCCGATATCGACTATAACATCAATAATAAATCCGGGCATTGGTGCAAGAACTTCTTTCATTCATTGTTCCTCCTTTAACATTATTTATCCTAAAGTGAGCGTTTCAAAGAATCAAAACCTTCTGACATTTGTGCAACGACAATTCAATCAAAAAACACACCGATCCCTCAATTATCTGCCGAACGATAGGGCCGTTGTTCTCTGGGCTAATTCAATGAATTTTTGATGACTCGCAAATGCGATTGGAGGCAGGCGTGTCGGTGCAAAATAGGCTGCATCCAGGGCATCATCTCCGGGTTGAAGGGTACCGGAAACATGGGTGACCAGATAGCCAACCATGAGGATGGTATGATACAGAGTCCCCGGGTTGGTGCTGACCCCGAGAAGCCTGTCTATGCGGCCGTATAGCCCGGTCTCCTCTGATAGTTCGCGCAAGGCAGCTTCTTCCGGGGTTTCTCCCAGTTCGATAAAACCTCCCGGTAGACACCAGTGGCCTTTTTTGGGATCGACGCTCCGTTTGACGAGCAGCAACCTTTTTTGATCATCACAAACGACCAAACAGGTAGCCGGTATCGGATTTTCATAGATCGGTTCGGCGCACCGATCACAATATAGGCGATTCAAGCCTTCGATATATTTTTGCGTGAGCTTGGTCCCGCAGAAGTGACAAATCTTTTTTTTTCGCACGGTTAGTCGTCAAAGTCTCCTTCCGGTCCTTTATCTGTCGCAATAGACGCCGCCCGAGCGATGATCTTCTCTGTAGTCCAGTCGGCCGGGTCCAGCAAGCATTCAACCTTGGGTCCCGGGTCAAAAGTTCCCGCGCTTAGGATCGCTTCGATCGCCAGCGGCGCCGTATCGGCAGCATTTAAGACATTCACAATCATATGATAAGCAAAATCTTCTACGCGCTTGGCCATCCGCGTGCGAATCTCCTGGGGCAGTCCCTGGAATTTGTTTTCAAAAGGACGGTTTAATTTCTTATAATTGCCACCCTTCAATTCGGCATTTTCAGCATATGCCACCATCTGGGCCCACATTTCTTCGGTCACTCCCTGGCCGGGGACTTTGATAAAACTCCCATCCGCCGCCAGGATGGCGTTGCCATAATCGTTCACTTCAAGACCCCAGGAGATCATCTGAAGGGCCGTGGCGACATTGGCTTTGGTCGTCTTGGTTGTTGAAGCAATCTCTCTTAAACGATCCGAATTGTTCCCGGAGGTGCCGTGCTGGGCTCCGGAAATTTTAAACCCCGCCAGCGCATTATGGATCTCTGTGGAAAGACCCACCTGAATTCCTTGATCGCTTTGCTCAATACCATGCGTGGTTCCGTTGTTTAAGGCAATCCAATCCGGGAAAATGTGATGAGCATTCAAACCCCGGATAAGAAACAGGGCTTCTTCAACCGTCGACAATCCCTCTTTGCCTTTGATTTCACCGACCTCGGTTTCAAGCCCGGCCCACTTGGGAATATACGGGTTCAGTTCAATGTTGGCCAGCAAATTCTGGTCATCGGGAAGGTGTGAGGCATCGATGGCGATGGATGTAATTCCGGCTTCAAACAGGGTCGGGATTTCGATTTTAGCCCTGGCAACATCCTGGTCAGACTTGATTCCGTAATGATCGGCATGGATGGCCACCGGGATGGTGATGCCAAGCTCGTTGCAGAAGGCGTCAATCATGCGCGCAATATTCCAGTAATTGACGGCACAATAGGCATCGGCGCCGCCTTCAGATTTGGCGATTTCGATGATAAGGGCGGAATTTGCTCTTTGGGCCGCTTGCAAAGCGCCCCGGATTACGAAGCTGTTGCGGCCGTTCGCAGCCAGGGCAATGGCCTTGCCTTTGGCAATCATGGCTTGATCGATGATTTTTCCGCTGACAATCAAGGCCTTTGAATGGGGGAAAAGTTTTTCGATATTGGGTGGACGGCCGATTTCGAGCGCTTTTTCATACTTTTCAGATACGGCACTAGTCTTATCCGGCATCATCAAACCTCCTTTTTGAGACCTTTGCATAACGCCCCCTTTTGCCCAATTTGCGCTAAAGCTTCACTAAAGTGCCTGCGTCAGACTCAAATTTTGCATGAAGTGAAGCTATAGCGCTATCCTCAAAATACTCAATGTATTCCTGTGGTTAAAACTTTCCTCTTCCTTGAACTTGAACAAAATTGGACGTTTTTCAAAGGTCTTTTTTTCCAAAACTCTCCTTTCAACAGTTTTAAACTACCCAAAATTTTTTTCGGTATTAGGGTTGAACAACATGTCGATTTCCGTTGTTCCCCAAAACCAAAGTGGCTGTTTCGATTTTAATTTAATTCCCAAATGAGATCAACCATTTGATTCCTAATCGATCGTGGCGAATTACCAAGCGTCTTTTCGGCACGGCACAGGCATTTAAAATTGCTGGGCGGTTTCATTCAGCAAATTTTGCGTCTGCGGTTCGAACCAACACTCGATAAACGCTTGTACATCGGCGGATTTGTGCGCCAGAAATCTCGATTTTACGGCTTCCACCCGGTTCGCCTTCATAATGGGCAAGGAATACCGGGGCGATGCTAGTAGTCGGTTTGCTTTTTCGACCGCCCGATCTTCAACCTCTTCGATGGGGAATATTTTATCCACCAGTCCGATTTGTTGTGCAGCTTCCGGCTGCAGAAATTCACCCAAATAGATGATTTCGGTCGCGGCCCGATCGCCCACAATCTGTCTAAGCATACCATCGGCGATAACGGGTACCGGGAGTCCGATTTTGACTTCGTTGAGACCGATGACTTTCCGTTCTGCCGCCGCGAAACGGTAATCGCATGTCAAGGCAAAAACGGTCCCGCCTGCCGGTGCGTGTCCGGCAAGGACGCAAACGCTTGGAAGCGGAAAGGTGTACAGCTCGAAAACCACTTGCAAGAAGCGATCGAAAAAATCGGTCATATCAGCTCTATTCAGCTTCAGAAGGGTTGGCAGCTCCAGACCGATACTGAAAAATTTCGGTCCGCCCGCCAAAACCAGACCGCTATATTCACTTTTAATTTGACCAAGCGCCGAAGACATATCCTCAAGCAATGTCGGGCTGATGGCATTGATGACACCATTGTTTAAACGCAGAATTGCTACTTCATCGCGATTTTCGATAAGGGCTTGTGGCATGTGAACCTCCGTTTTTCGTATTTCAAGATTTTTTGTTTTTCTTCATATTACTGTAATATCCATCTATTGCTGGTTTTGAGGGCAAACTGACTTTCCATAAGCGGTGGTAATTCAGCCCGGATTTTTTGAAGATCGAGATTCGGGTAATCTTTGCGTTTCGTACCGCCGGTCAAATTAAAGCGAACCACCGTGTTTTCGCTGAAAGACCCGGTATGCGCCAGAATGACGTCCCGGCAATCGATATCAGTCATACCGGCAGCCTCGATATTGATTATTTGCATGTGATAGACGGGTAAGGGAACAAACCGAGTCTCGATGCGGTTGTTTATGATTTCGCCTTCGACGAAACCTTTGTTTTCATACATCTCAGCAAAACTGATGCGCTGGATTGATCCCGGATAGACGAATTTGATTTCAGGATTAAGCGGGTGGGGCAGCACTTGATACCGGTGGATATGCCCGGCGGCAATGTAATCGAAATCCAAGGGAAGCGTACGTCTTGATACGGTATCCGGGCGACCCGCCCGGAAGATAAAGTTGACCGGACCCACGGAGGCACCATCAAAGGCCTGGTGGGTGACCAGAATGTTCAAGTCTGTTTTTAAATCGGTATATTCCGTCATTTCCACCCCTTTTAGAAATGTGTGGCATGAGTTGTTGTGGATAAAAGGGAGTCCGGCAAAACCAACGGTATAGCCGTTTGTCGAAAAAGCGACCGATTTGGGACAGTCAAACACCACAACTCCGGGTGCACCATGAAAAAGATCGAAAGGGAATTCCGACTTCTCATGATTTCCGGGGATTAACAATACCCGGATGCCGGTCCTGGAAAGCGCCAAAAGCGGTTGTATCAATTGTTCGAGAATTTTTTGGGGAATATAGTATTTATTAAATAGATCGCCGCTGTGCAAAAAAAAATCCACCTCGATGTCCAAGGCGTGCCGAACGACGGCCTCGAAATTACGCAATATGGAATCGGCCCTTCTCTGTCGTCCTTGAGGATGCCCCTGTGGTATCTTGGTGATTTCAAAACCGAGATGCGTATCAGCCGTATGGACAAACTTCAAACATCCCCCCTTAAATACTTTTGCCTGAGGTCGGCGGGAAATTTTTCGATCGCATAGCGTAACATAGTACGCGGCATTTTTTGATAATGTTTTTTTAAAAATTTTTCTTCAACTTTAATGTCGCGTTTGCCGATTTCTCTGAGCATCCAGCCCACGGCCTTGTGGATCAGGTCTTCTCGATCCGTCAACAAAAGCGTTGCAATCTTCAGGGTTACGGCGAATTCTTGGTTGCGAATAAAGTGAAAGGTGGCCATGACCGCAATCCGGCGTTCCCATAGGTCGGCCGAGCGTGCCAATTGAAATAAAGGCGTTTTATCCCCTGAAAACAAAAAGGCTCCCACGATGTGTTGCGCCGAAGCATCGACCAGATCCCAGTTGTTGATATAGCGGGTGTGATTTAGGTAATGGTGGTAAATTTTAGCCTGGTCCTGCGCATCTCCCTTTTGATATCGCAGTACGAGGAAAAAGAGGGCCAAGAGTCGCTCCTCATGGATGGGTGAACGCAAAAGTTTGATTGCATCGGCAATCGTCATCTCGGGATGCTTTGGCACCAGTTTCCGCAAAGCCGGAACCGGAATCCCTAAAAATTCATCGCCTTCGCCATATTCGCCCGGGCCGGTTTTAAAAAACCGTTTGGAATGGCCGGCTTTCTGCCGATCGCCTAATTTCTGCAACTCTGTTTGGATTCTTTTGACGTGCATGTTAATAAAAGTGTCGGCCTTCAAAAGGCTCAGAGTTCACGGGTTTAATAATGGTTCAAGGTTCACCGTTCACTCCAGATAACCTTGATTCGGCAATACGGCGTGCGGCATCTTCAGTCGTGATGCGTTCATTGGCCGCCATGTGAAAGATTTGTTTCAACGTGTCTGCGACGGTTCTGACCTCTTGGTAGGCTTTTTCCGGTGACCAACCCATGGATTCGATACCGGTGATTCCCATAGCGCCGCCGATGCTGATCACGTAATCCGGGGCATATAGAATATTTGCGGTGCGGAGTTTTTCGGCATCATTCGGTTCGGCCAGCTGATTGTTGGCCGCACCCGCAACAGCCTGACACCGAAGACGCGGGATTGTTTTCCGGTTCAATATGGCTCCCAGAGCGCATGGTGAAAAGATATCACAAGCTGTATCATAGACCGCATCGGCCGAGACAAACTGCAAATCAGGATCATCGCCAAAGTGCCGGATGCGTTCCGGATCCACATCGCTGAACAAAATTTCAGCCCCGGCCTCTTTTAACAATTGAATTAAAGCCCGCCCAACGCTTCCCGCTCCTTGAACAAGGATGCGCTTATCTTTTAAGGAAGCATCGCCAAACAGATATTCACAGACCGCTTGCATGCCGCAAAATACACCCCAGGCGGTAATAGGCCCCGAATCGCCGGCGCCGCCTTTTTCCGGCGTGCGGCAGAATACGTAAGGCGATCCGGTTTCGGATACAATATCCATGTCAATCGAACTTGTGCCGACATCGGGTCCGGTCTCAAAGAGTCCGCCCAATTGATGAACCAGGGCGCCGTATCTCCGAAGGAGGTTTTCACGCATCTGGGGCTCCAGGTTGTGGGGCACGTCAATAACCGCTTTGCCACCACCGTAGGGGAAGTTAATCACCGCAAATTTGTAAGTCATGCCGCGGGCCAAGTTGAGGGCATCCAGAATGGCCGTCTTTGGGTCGGGGTATGATTTCATGCGTGTGCCTCCGGCAGCGGGGCCAAGGCGGGTGGAGTGTATGGCGATGAAAATCCAGGCTCCGGTGGGGCGATCAAACCGGACAATCACTTCTTCACCATCCCATTTTTGGAGTATAGATTCCACAACATTTCCTAACCCGGACAAGCCGGAACCAAAATGAATATTGGCTATTGAAAATTGACTATTTGTGGATGTCGCTTCGCTCCGTCCTTGGTCGGAATCGTTTTTAAATCATTGAATTTCTTAAATATTCAATAGTCAATTCCGGCTTCGCTGGGTCAGGATTTATCATTTCGGCCCGTTTTTGTCACTAGCGGGATCAAAAAAACGATACAGGCCACAAGAAAAAAAAGACTTGCAGCAAGAGCGAGAGGGTCATGATTTTTTAAACTCGATGCCATAAAACCGAGGGCACTTATGATAAACAGGAGCCACCCCCAAAGATTGTATTTCTGGTCACGGTTTTGCTTGTGATGGGTCATTTTCCAACTCTCAATTATTTCGCTTGCGTATTCGTTTGTTGTCCCTAAGCATCTGGCCGGCGATTTCCTTGAGGAGCTTTACGGCCACCATTGCCGTCATATCTATTGGATCGCGCAACGGATTGTATTCGACGATATCGGCGCCAACAACCGGGGCTTTCAGATGATGAATCAGACGAATGATATCGCGCGGAGACAATCCGCCCGGTTCGTGGTGAGAGACACCCGGTGCAAATCCCGGGTCGAGGACGTCTATATCGAGCGAGATATATACCGGCCTTTCAAAATCAAATTCAATGTTCGGTTTCCAGTGTTTCATATCGATGACTTCAACACCAAAGCGATCGGCCTGCTCGCTTTGATGCGGTGTCATGGTGCGGATCCCGATCTGAACCAGACGGTTGGCCAGACCCTCTTCCATGATCCTTGCAAACGGACAGGCATGGGAGTGCCGGTTGCCTTCGAAATGATCGTACAAGTCCGGATGGGCATCCAAGTGGAGGATATCGATTGGTCCATGTTTTGCGGCGTACGCTTTTAATATCGGATAGGTGACAAGATGATCGCCGCCCAGGGAAAGAACAGATGCTCCCTGTTTGAGGATATGGACGGTCGCTTCCTCAATTGTCTGCAGCGGATTTAGGCCGTTGATAAATTCGATGTCACCGAGATCGACAAAACGAGATTCGGTTTCAAGATCGATCCCATTTTCAGCACAAAGATTCGTTGCGCCGGAATGAAGAACTTCGCGAATTTTAGCGGGCGCCAAAGCAGGTCCCTTCATAAACGATGAATTCTCATCATAAGGGATACCAATGACGGTCACCATTCCAGGTTCAAGGTTCAATTCCGAATCAGGCAGAGGGATCATAATTTCTGAATGGGGCACATTAGAGTGCCATTAATTAATCGTGGATGGGCACTCCTTAATTATCATCGCAGGTTACATACAAAATAAATTACGATTGATAAACAAAGATTGTATAAAAAGACAAAAATATTGAGAGGTCGGGGTGTTTTTTTGTTTTACACCTTTGGTTTTTCTTGATCATATGTTGGTTTGTTATTTGTAATTTCCACTATCTTACAGATAGTTGGCGTTGACATTCCCGGGGGTGGGCTGTGGTGGACAAGTACACAAATCTTTGTTATCAAGAATCGAGATCAAAAAAAATAGCTTCTTATTCCAAAACCATGAAGTCAAGATATCAAATTTTTATTCTGATCATCCTGCTGTTTTTAGCAGCATGTGCCCCCAAGGTGAAAGTGCCGCTTGAACCGGTTCCCGAACCCAAACCGGTGCCAAAGAAAGTTGAAACCGGAGACGCGCTTTTTTTACGGGCAGAGGAATGGCTTCAGAAAGAAGTACCAGCCGAAGCTCTTATTCTATTCGAAGCGTACCTGTCAAAATACTCCGCCGGCGCACTAGCCGATGCCGCCTTAATGAAAATTGCCGATATCCATACCATCTTAAAAGACGACCCTGAAGCACGAAAGGCATATACGCGCCTGACAAAAGACTATCCCGATAGCGCCTTTGTTCCCCGGGCGATGGTCGAAATAATGGCAATATTATACCGGAGCCAAAAATATGATGAGGTGATCGATGCGACAGGGCCGATTTTAGAAATGCTTTCTTCGCGGGAGCATATCTTTCGAACGTATGTCCTTTTGGGAGATTCGTATCGAAAGCAGGATATCCCCAAAGAGGCGGTGTATGCCTATGGCATGGCATTAACCATAGCCAAGACCAATGAAAGAGAGCCAATCCTTGTCCATTTTAAGAATATGATCAAACGTTTGTCTTCAATTGAACTTGAAATCATGATACCGCGTTTGGAAGACGCGGTGGCAAAAGGGCATTTACTCTATCAGTTGGGGTTGATCAAAACCGGGGAAGAGCAATATGAGGTGGCACTGAAGATATTTAAGCAATTCGTGGATCATTTTGAGGATCACGAAAACGTCGAAATCGCCCGGGAGCTGATCGCCGAGCTGAATAAAAAACTCGAATACGATCGCTACACCATTGGCTGTTTACTGCCCCTATCGGGCCGGTTTAAGGTTTTTGGCCAAAGAGCGTTAAAGGGGGTCGAGCTGGCCTTTTATCACTTCAACTCTCGGCCGGATGCAACCGAATTCAGGATTAAAGTCAAAGATACCGCCTCAAACCCGGAGACAGCCGCCCGCGCGGTGTCTACTTTGTCGGATGACCGCATTGCCGCCATCATCGGCCCGATTATTACAGCTGAATCGGCTGCCATGGAGGCCCAAGATCGGGGGATTCCGATCATTACCCTAACCCAAAAAGACCATATAACGGGACTTGGCGAGTATGTATTTCGGAACTTCATCACTCCCCAAATGCAGGTCAAAACGCTCGCGACATATGCGGTCGACGAATTGGGATTAAAACGGTTTGCGATCCTATATCCGGACGAAAAATACGGAACGACCTTTATGAATCTATTCTGGGATGAAGTCACCGCGCATCGGGGAAAGGTCGTCGGGGCGGAAGCCTATAATCCTAGACATACCGATTTTGCCGATCCGATTAAAAAACTTGTCGGGCTCTATTATCCAATTCCGGAAGATCTTAAATCGGCAGATATTCCCGACAATATTTATCTCTATAACCACGGTGAAGAGGAGCCGGGTGCTGTTGAGATGGATGAAGATGCCTACTATGATGAAACGCCCAAAGCCAATGTGGATTTCGCCGCGGTTTTTATCCCCGATTCACCGCGGATAGCCGGTTTGATCATACCGCAACTCGCATTTTACGATATTGATAATGTCGTTTTACTGGGAACCAATCTCTGGCACTCGATCCGCTTGATTGAAATGGCACGGGATTACGTACAGGGAGCCGTCATGACAGAAGGTTTTTTTTCGAAAAGCACGTTAAAAGAAGTTCAAGATTTTGTGGCACTTTTTGAAAAAATATACGCTTTCAAACCGGGATTTATCGAGGCCGTATTCTATGACACGGCCACAATCATGCTTGAAATTTTGAGTCGTCCCGATATTCAATTCCGGAGTACAATTCGGGATGAATTGAAAAAGTTGACCGATTTTCTCGGAGTCACCGGTGTAACGTCGTTTTCGGAAACGGGCGACGCAAACAAAAGTCTCTATCTCATCCGTGTTAAGGGGGATACATTTGTTGAGGAACGCTACCGGTAAGAATCAATCCGGTTGACTAATCGCTGTGCCCGCATGAATCTCGCATACCGTATATATCACCTGCTGAGTCAGGGGCTTTTCCTTTGCATTCATCCATTTTTATGGTCCTACGCCCGCTTTGCAGCTCGCTACAGTGCGAGTCTTAAACAGCGTATGGGTGAGTACCCCTCCGCTCTCCTTCAACACATCTCCGGGGCCCCTCGAATATGGATCCATGCCGTTTCCGTAGGTGAAGTTCAGGCCGCCATGGCCATTATTGACACCCTCATAACCTTATTGCCGGAAAGTGCCATCATTCTTTCGACCACCACCTTTCAAGGGCAAGAGTTTGCCGTGCACCAGGCGCAAAATCATCCCGACAATTCCCGGATCACATGCATTTTTGCCCCGCTCGATTTTGTGTCTTGCACCCAAAAGGCCTTGAGTATCATTCGGCCGGATATTCTGGTCTTTATCGAAACTGAAATTTGGCCCAACTGGCTGTTTCAGGCGCGGCAAAGGGGTATCAGAACCGTTTTTGTAAACGGCCGAATTTCAGATCGCAGCATCAAATCATACTTAAGTGTTCGGTCTTTATTTAGAGATGTCTTAAAGGGTGTGGATGCGTTCAGCATGATCAACGCCAAAGATGCCCAACGCATCAAGGAATTAGGAGCTCCTCAACAAAAAATTGAGGTCAACGGCAACGCCAAATTTGATTTGTCGAATTATCAAATCGATGAACTTCTCAAGACCGAAATGGGAAATCGTTACAATTTGAGCGATATGCCGCCCGTAATCGTAGCCGGCAGTATACGGGGAGCCGAGCCGGAGTTATTGCTCGATGTTTATGAACAGGTTATTCAATCGACCCCTGAAACGGTATTAATCATGGCACCGAGACATCTATCGCGGGTGGGGCAGCTGGAAGCCTTGTTGAAAGCACGGGGACTGGCGTATGACCTCAGAACCAGCCTTTCCAATAGCGGTAAGAGGCGCCGGGCGTCGATCGTTATCGTTGATACGATCGGAGAGTTGCGAAATATCTATAGCATCGCTTCAATCGTTTTTTGCGGCGGGAGCTTGGTCCCGTTGGGGGGGCAGAACATTATTGAACCGGCCGCCTGGGGCAAGCCGGTCCTCTACGGCCCTTCCATGGAAAATTTTTTGGATGCCAAAAGGTTACTCGAGCGTAGCGGCGGCGGAATTCCGGTAAAAAACAGCCGGGACTTGACGGAAAAGGTAATTTATCTTCTTAGTCACCCCCAGGAGGCCCAGCGAATTGGCCGCCTGGCTCATGAATCGGTGATGTCCAACAGGGGTGCGGCCCAAAAACATGCTGCTGTTATTGCACGATTTGCAGCTTGAACCGATTCAGGGACCGCGATAGCGAGCGCATTCCCCGTAGCTTGTTGCGGGGAGTTTCAATTGTTTTCCAGAGATCCCTGTCCGGTGGCTTCCAGTACGCTTCGCCACAGCTTTCCTTCGGGGTCTACTTGTTTCCGACGCCCCGCCGAGGCTTGCATCGGCAGTTGCACAAAATGGCTGTTCCAGTAACCAACGAGGCATTTGGTTTTGCCGGCCATACCCGCATGAACGGCGTCGCGGCCCAAAAAACTGCAAAATACGTGGTCATTGGCGTTTGCCGGAAGACTTCTGATTAAATAACTGGGATCGATATATTTGAGAGAAATTTCAAATTGTCGGGATTTGAAATAGGTTAAAATTTCCTTCTTTAAGAAGAGACCGATATCTCTAAGCTTTATATTTCCTGATTTATCAACTTCCTGCTCCACGGCCGGGAAAAATTTCTGACCCGCCCCTTCAGCCACGACAATAACCGAATGATTTCTTTCACGGAGCCTTTTTTCAAGGGCAGCGAAGAGACCCCGAGTTCCTTCCAAATCAAAATCGACTTCGGGGATCAGGACAAAGTTGGCGTCTTGTTGGGCTAACGCCGCGGTGGCGGCAATAAAACCGGAGTAGCGACCCATCAGCTTAATCAGCCCTATTCCATTTGGATACCCGGCGGCCTCATTATGGGCACCTTTTATCACCTGGGAAGCGACATCAACCGCCGTGTCAAAACCAAATGATCTTGAGACCATGTAAATATCACTGTCGATGGTCTTGGGGATTCCGATGACGCTGATTTTTAATTTTCTTTGGTTGATGCCATCGGCGATTTTCGAAGCCGCAATCAGGGTTCCACCCCCCCCGATCATAAACAGTATTCCGATGTTCATCCTTTCCAGGCTGTCAACGATATCTTCGATCGGCTGGTGTCCGCGGGAAGAGCCTAAAATCGATCCCCCCATTTCAAGAATGTTGAGGACCGATTCCGGTTTGAGTTCCATTATCTCATGGCCGTATTTGGGAATAAATCCTTCCAAGCCAAAGCGTATACCGTAAATGCCACGGACATTATAGCCATAGAAAAGCTCCAGAACAATAGAGCGGATAATATCATTCAATCCCGGACACAGTCCACCGCAGGTTACCAGGGCACACCTCAGCTTACTGGGGTCAAAGTATATTTGGTTTCTGGCACCGGCGAGCTCAAAAGAAGGGATATCTTCCTCAGTTTTGATACGCATAGCCAGATTTTGGTTGCTCACATCGATAATAATTCGTTCTTCTTCTGAAACAAAGATTCGTTTATGTACATCCGTTGAAAGACGGTGCAGCGGTGAGGGTATTTTGGGAGGGCCTAAAGTTTCGACCTGGGTCTCGATTGAATCGAAATTCATTATTTTTATTTGCCGTTAAATTTGAACTCACCTTTACCTAAGATATCGTGCAGATGCAAAATTCCTAGGATTTTCCCATCCGGATTCGTGATCGGCAATACCGTGATTTGATTCTGTTCCATCATGTTGAGTGCATCATAGGTGAGCGAGTTGGTACGGACGGTTCGCGGATTAGGTGTCATCACCTCGTCTACTGTCAGCTGATAGATCGGTTTTTTCAGGGCCACCAAACGTCGGATGTCTCCATCGGTAATGATACCGGCCAGTGTTTGGTCCTTATGCACAACAAAGGTTGCGCCGAATCCACAGCGATTCATTTCCTCAAGCGCCGCATCCATGAACACACTGTGTCTAACGATGGGTACCAAATCATCGGTGTACATGATATCTCGGACACGACTCGTCAGTCGTAGCCCCAACACCCCTCCGGGGTGGATTCGTTTAAAATCGTCGGGCTTAAAATTTTTCATATTGATAAGCACCACGGCCAATGCATCTCCCATGGCCAGGAGCGCCGTCGTGCTGGCCGTTGGCGCAAGCCCCAGCGGGCAAGCTTCAATATCCACACTAACGTCAATGACAATGTCGCTGTATTGAGCCAGAGTTGCTTCGGGATTACCCGTAAAGGCGATGACTTTACAACCGATGTTGCGGATACTGGGTAGCAAGACATTTAATTCGTCGGTTTTGCCGCTATTTGATAGGGCTAAAAATATATCATCTCGACTTACGATCCCCAGGTCGCCATGCATGGCCTCGACCGGATGCAAAAATAAAGACCTCGTACCGGTGCTGTTCAGGGTCGCTACGATTTTCCGGCCGATAATTCCAGACTTGCCGATGCCGCTGACAATCAAGCGGCCGGTTGAATGAAAGATCAGTTGGACCATTTCGGCAAATTGATCGTTCACCGAATGGGTCAATTTTAGGATGCCTTCGGCCTCAATTTTGAGTACATCGATGGCTTGTTCGATGATCGAATTCATTTTTCCTTATCAAGAAACGAAAAGAGATCATTAATTTGCAGGATCTGACATAAATTCAGGTCAAACGTCGCAATTTTTTATCGAAAAAGCAATATCTCTTTTTCAAATCCATTTGAATTTCACTCAGTAAAGTCGAATTATTTATGCTGGGATAGCGTCCTTTTTTAAGAGGCAGGTCCGGAATTTTTTAGTTGACAAGCCAAAGCAACATGTTTATATTGCGCCCGTCTTTTTCTTGGAAAGACCGGAAGCGCCTGTTTCCAGGTCTTTTTTAGTTTAATGAATCCGATGTAAAGGGGGTGGTTAAAATGGTTTGTACAACAGCAAAAGAAGGTTTGGAATGCCCTTTTATGACTGGCAACGGGTGTTCCTTTAACGGCGGGATTTGCCATGAGATCATTGAACCGTGTCAGGGCTGTAATCGGAAATCACAGCATACTTCGGGGTGGTATTGTACCGCATGCCCTGATCCTTCCGTCAGATGGAAAAACGGTAACTGCAACCTGGCGACTCACCTCACCTCAGCGTCTGCCAAAGGTAAAACAAAAATTAATCCACTTAAAGCTTCTAAAAGAGGGCGCAGGTAAAGCGGTTTTTGATCTGCAGGTGAACCCCGTTCCGACAAAGAGCGGGGTTTGTTTTTTTGATTGACAAAAGTTTGAAAGCGAACATATCTTCAATTCCATCGCAACGTCGGTCCCCGAAGTCATCTTAACGCTAACAATTTTATCCTCCAAATGAGTACAGAGCCATGGAACTATTCGGAAACGCAGAGTATGAAGGTTTTGATTCCAAAGCGGCGATTCTTAAGCTTTCAGACGGAAACACGATCAAGGGAAAGATCAATATCAAAAGCTATTCCCGTCTTTCCGATTTGCTGAATCAGAAAGATGATCGTTTTCTGGTTGTTTTCGACTGCCAGTTTCGTGAGGAATTGGGGAAGGTGCTTTTTATCAACAAAAGACACATCGTTTGGATCGCACCGGCCGAAGGTCCCCTCCGCTAAAAGGGTGTCTATCCTTCTGCCGGCTCTTTAAAGGAATTGTATATTTCCACAAACGTACCCTCGCTTTTTAGAAAGGACTCGACCAGCCGTGGGTCGAAGTGGGATCCCTTTTCCTGAACGATGATCGATTTGGCCACATCTTGAGTATAAGCGGCCTTGTAGCGTCTGCGGGTAACAAGCGCATCGAAGACATCGGCTATGGCGACAATCCGCGCCGCTAGAGGGATCTGATCCCCTTTCAGGCCGTGCGGGTATCCGGAGCCGTCAAAGCGTTCGTGATGGGAAAGGGCGATTTCGGCACTCATCCGCAGATACTCGGCCTTGGGCTGCTTCTGAAGTGCTTCGCTGAGGGTCTCATAGCCGATAGATGTATGCTGCTTCATTATCTCGAATTCAGCCGAATCGAGGCGCTCTGATTTTAAGAGTACATGATCGGGGATTCCGATTTTGCCGATATCGTGCAACGGACTGGTTAAAAAAATATTTTCGACAAATAAATTATCGACTTCCTCGTCGGAGTCATATTTTTTCGCCAAGGTCTGTGCAAGCGTTTTTGAGTAATGACGCATGCGCTCCAAATGATTCCCGGTTTCAAGATCACGTGATTCGGCCAGTCGGGCCATCGCGAAAATAACCAGATCGCGGATCTCAAAATCGATGATTCTGACCCCGGCCCGAATTCGAACCGCCAGTTCTTCCTTAATAAAAGGTTTGATAATAAAGTCGTCCGCTCCCGAATCCATGCTCATGACAAGATCTTCGGTGGTCTCCTTGGACGTTATCATGATGATATACGTATATTGGCTCCCTTCCGATTCGCGAATCTTGCGGCACAGATCGACACCATCCATTCCGGGCATCATCCAGTCGGTGAGCACCACGCGGATTCTTTCACTTTTCCACCGTTGCCAGCCCTCATCGCCATCGACGGCCACAACGGGATCGTATCCCAGCTTCTCAATCAGTTTGGCCAGTTTGGCGCGGTTGACGATGTCATCTTCAACGACAAGGATTTTCATGGAAAAGGCCTTTTTAAGGGCGCCGGTTTGGGGCTGGAATTGTCGAAAAGAGCCAATTTAGTAATTTTTGTCGACCAGGGAGACACGATCTGCTTTAATTTGTCCGGCGCCAGTCCGGCCATGGCAACCATAAAGATAAAGACGACCAAAGCGGTAGCCGTTACAGTGCGATGCCAGGTGAGGGCAGGCCTGGGAAAAAGTTTTTTGGCACACGAATTGACAAGCAGCCAGTCAACCACGGAGCGATCCTGGACGATCATGGCAAGAATCGACTGGTGGCACAGGTTAACAATTTTTCGCGGATATCCGCCGGTGGTGTGGTAAATGGCGCGCAAGGCCGGGTAACTGAAAAGCGGCTGAGGTTGAGCCGCGTCGCTCGATTGTTCAAGCCTGAATTTTATCATCAAGCGTGTATTGTGAAAATCGAGCGGTTTTAATTTGTAGAAAAAGTTGATCCGATCGGCGAAATTGGCATGTGCCTTGAGGGTTTTTCTGAATTCTTTTTGGGCAAAAATGACAATCTGCAACAACTTGTATTTGTTGGTCTCATAATTTAGAAATTCGCGAATGAGTTCGACGCAAAAGGAAGGCAGTTTTTGGCCTTCATCAATAATGAGCACCACATTTCGTTTTTCATACACCCCTTTATGATAAAGATATTGCTTCACCATCTCCTTGAGAGTCAGATCGTCGGCGCCGGGAGGCGGTTTTTGACCTTCAAACTTTTCGGTCACAGCGCTCAAAAATTCCGTTGGGCTGTTAAAATGCGGATCTAATATGAGGTGTGTTTCGATATCCCCGTAATCCGCAAATTTACGTATGAGATGTCGGCACAAAGTGGTTTTGCCCATTCCCACATTCCCAATCACGACGTTTAGCCCCCGGCGGAGATACAGTGAAAGCTCAAGCTGCTGCAGACAGACAAGATGCTGCTGAGATTGGAAAAAAAATTCCGGATCGGGAGAGTTTGAAAAAGGTTCTTTGACAAGATTGAGAATATTATAATAGTCCATAACGTCCCCCTAATCCGCCTTTTGGGCGGCTTGGGGTTGTTTGGGGCGGGTCCTTTTTTTCAGGATATGGGGGGTGATAAAGATCAGAATGTCTTCCATTCTGTTGCTATCGCTATCGCCTTTAAAAAGATATCCCAAAAGGGGGATATCCTTGAGTCCGGGGATGCCGGATTCGCTGTCGCTGGTCGTTTCTTTGTTAAGTCCCCCGATAACGGTTGTTTGGCCATCGTACAGGATGACATTCGTCTCGGCCCTTTTGGTGATAATCGTCGGATTGCCAGCCACCGTGCGTGAAAAGTCGAGTTCATCTTTGCTGGTGATAATGTTTAATTAACCCCTTAAACCTTCAGCTATGCTGATGGTCCCAGCTTTGCTATGCGGGTGAGTGAGAGAATATTTTTCACCGCCCGCTTCGCTCGAGACGCAGAGTACGCGGAGAGAAAATATGTTTTCTTTTCTGCTGAGAGGCCAGAAAAGAAAAGATCTACAGCGTAATGGCAGTCAGGATAATTTCTGTGCTCAGAAGAACACGCTTTTGAATTAAAAGTCTGTATTGCCGTAAGGCTCGTTGTTATTTGTTTTCCTTCCTCTCAAAGGAAAACAAATCAAAGAATAAACTCAGCGTTCTCCGTGGCTCTGCGGTGGGGATTGTTTTGCCAAAGACCCTTTCAGGGTCACCATTATGCCACCCTTTTTAGGGGTGGTTGTTAACTTCAATGTTTCGCCCTCGATTACATGGGGTGTTACCTGCAGACTCAAAACCGCCTTCTTGTATGTGACCGTGGGATTGCCTTCCGCATCGACCGTCTGAAAGGGGACTTCATCACCGCTTTCGATCAAGGCCGGTTTATTGTCTATCGTGGTAATGGATGGACTTGAGAGAATATTGAGTTTACCGTCTGTCTGCAAGGCTGAGAGCTGGGCCGCGAGGATATTTTTGCCGATATTTTCGATGGCAAAACCGAGTGTTAAAGCGGCACCTCCGGGCACGGCGGCCAGATAACTGCTGGCAAGTCCGGAGGTGGGATCGATTTGTCCGTCGCTGAGCGAGTTTCCAAGGACACCGCTGGTGTTGACACCGGGATACACCCAATAATTGTTTTCATGCATAAGACCGCCCCATTGGACACCCAGATCCCGGGCAGTTTCACTGGTGGCTTCGACAATCTGAGCCTCGATCAGGACCTGGGGGGTCGGCTTGTCGAGTTTATTTACCAAGTCAACCATTCTTTCGATATCGGTGCCGATGGCCTGGATGACGAGGGCGTTGCTATGCTCATCCACCATCACTGCCCCCAGGGTCTTGCCATCCTTATTCTGGGTTAGCATCTTTGCGAAATTTGTCTGTAGCTTTGAAGCATCCGCATATTGAATCGAAATTACCCGCGTAATCATCGGTTCCACCAGGCGCAGCCCTTTTTTATGGGTTTCGCGTGTCAAATCGAGTTCCATATCCTGGACCGTCAAAATACGAATGATATCACCCTCCCAGGCGTAAGTCAGTCCGTTGGTGCTCAGAATGGTCTTAAATGTCTGGTCCCAGGGCGCTCCTTTAAGAAAAATGCTTGTTTTGCCCTTTACTTTTTCGCTGATCACAATGTTTTGGTTGGCGGAGCGGGCCAAGGCGCGCAACAAGGTTGCCACTTCAACTTCATGCATTTTTAAGGTGACTTCATCGATGGGCAGCCGTTTTTCCTTGGGAGCGGCCACGGCGGGCGGTGGGGGGGCGCCGGTTTTTTTTTCGGCGGGTAAATCGACGGAATATTTTTTGGCAATCGGCGAGTATCCGCGCGATTTCTGGGCCGTTTCACGCCATTTGTCAAAAAAAGGATCTTTGGCCTTGGGAGTTATTTCTTTTTCCATGGCACAGCCAAGGATCAGCGCAAAAACGATAACGAACGGGACGAGCTGCCCGGCGCCGTGATTTATTCGTTTTTTGATGGACATATCCATGAAGTCAGGAAGTCTTTGTCTTTGCAGAGGTGTCGGCCTCTTCCAACGGCACAACGATATTTCGCCGAGTGCCTATGACACGAATGATCGTTTTTTCCGGATAAATTTGTTCGATGACATATCCGCCTTGCTCGAGCTCTTCTCCGGTTTGGTATTCCATGTTATTGATGATGGCCATATTCAAATCGCCCAGCGAAAGGTATCCGGAATAAACAAGGTCAATATCCTCAGAAACATCCATAGCAACGGCTTCTTCCTTTTTGATTTCCAACTCGCGGCTCAACCGGGCGGTTGACCTGATCATGGGATCATTGCGCCAGTCGGCCACGATTCGATCTAAAATGTCCGAATCCGCAGCGGTCAAACTCTCTTTGCGAATATCCTTGCCCAATTTGGCAACAAAATTGTTGAGCTCTTCGGCCCCTTTTAATTGGATTTGCAAATCACTCGAGGGCGCAGAGGAAAAAAGAAAATTATAGGCGCCGTAGATCACCGCTAAAAAGGTCATCAGGATAATAATTTTTTCACGCTTAGACATCTTACGATTCCTGGGCCATCCAAATCATGAAATTGGCTTCTTTAAGATTCGTGACAGTCCTGATAGCAACCTGCTCGATATGCTCCAGATAGGGAATCTGGGCCAGTTTAAGAAAAAAAGGACGTAGATCTAAAAAATCTCCCGACACAATCACGGTCACCTTCAACACACCGGTGTTATCGACAAAAGTGTTAAGATCCGGGATGAATTTGTTAAGCCGTAAATGGCTGGATCGGGCCATCTTCTGAAAAATAGCCGCCAATTTGTCGGCAGCGTTGTGTTCTAATTTCGATTTGGGCGCCACCGGCAGCCCTTGCGGGCTTTCTGCCCTAATTTGATTCAAAAGATCTTTAAAAATCGGTAGCAGAACTTTCTGTTCATTGATCTGGGCATTGATGTTCTGAATATCTTCGTCCATCTGACGCAGTGCCTGTTTATATGGCAGGATCGCCAATAGAATGAAGGCAAGGATACCCCCGCCGCACAGCATTAGATAGATGATGCTCTCTGAAGAGAGTTTGGGGATTTTCATTTTTCCCATAATCGTAAATTAAATAATTCTGAGCTCTGTCCTAAAACGGAGAATCGGCTTATTTTTGTAATATTCGATATCTCTTTTTTGTACTGTGAGCTGATCGAATAGCGGTGATCCCTTAAGTTTGACTATGTAGCCTGCCAAATCGGCTTCAAAAGTGAGCTTATTTCCCAAGATGATTCCATCCAGCAGCACTGTTTTTCTGACTTTTTCAGGTTTTTTGACCAGCGGCTTCCCGAAGACAGCGTTAATGCTGATGATACGAATATTTGAGGGTGTCAGGCTGGATATCTCGCTAAAGACGGCCAGGCTTTGATATTTTTGGGTATAGGTTTTAAATTCTCGTTTTTTCAGTTTTATTTTGGCAGCCGTTTGAATCATCAGGTTTTGATTGACCCGAGGTGAAAATTGTTCCAGTTGTTGCTGAAGCTGGGCAACGCGCGCATTCTTCTTGGCCACATCGCCTTCCATCCAGTAGTAGATGCTGAAACAGACGACCAGCAAGGCCAAGAAAACCCTGAAAACGGCGCTGTTGATACGCTGGATACTTTCAAGCTGTTCTTTGTCCTTAAAGGTGCAGATAAAATTAGGTGTTAGTATGTTATTGGACAAGGCCAGCCCTGTGGCGGGAGCCAATGAACTCCTCTGGGCGCCCGTGTCGGGAATTAAGACTTTTGCCGAAGCCGCCGGCAGCTCCGGAAAAGGATCGATGATCGATCTCGAAATCCCCAGCTGTTGGCCGATATAATCGACAATGCGGCCATGCGTCGTAATGCCGCCGGAGATGAAAATTTTTTCAACCACTCTGCTTTCAAAATTGAGGGTGAAATGCCCTAGGGTACGTTCCACTTGTCGAACCAGTCGATCCATGGCCGGCTGTATCATCTGAAATATTTCATCGGGCTGAAGGCCGAGGTCGGCGATCTCTTCAGCCGATAAAAAGGAGCTGTCTTCAATCCCATTAAAAAGCTTGCGCGTCAGATCCGATTCGTAGGCAGCGGCTTCCTCTTCAGTCGTTTCCAGGTCGCCTTCTTCGGTCTCAGGAGCTCCCAGGGCATCTTTGCCCAATGTGGTCTCTATTTCTTCGCGGATGGCTTCGAGCATACTATTGATACCAGCTTTGATCCCGCGCGAAAGGACGAGGTTCTGATTAGAGAAAATGTCGATCCGTGACCAATCCCGGCCGATATACAGGCTGCAAATATTATTAACGTCAGATTCGACCAGATGGGTCCGGAGAAGGTTTTGAAAGGCAAATGGGATGATCGACACACCGGTAAGCGGAAAACCGCTTTTGGAAAAGATGCTTTGTAATTTCTCAACTTCTATTTGCGGGGCAATGAAGGCAATGACTTCGATTTTCTGAAGTCCGTCCTTGGTAATGTCACCCAGGATATCAAAGTCAAAAACCATCTCTTTTTCGTCAAACGGGGTTTCTTTTTTAAATGTCCAGTAAACGGCATTAGCGATTTGTTTTCGGGGTACCTTGGGGATTTGCAGGTAACGCTGTTCTACTCTGGCAGAAGAAATCGAACTCCAGATCTTGATTTTTTTGGAAGAGCCGCAAAAGCGACTTAGGGCTTCTTTTAAAAAACCGGGGAAGATGGGGTCTTCTCTTGTCAGGCCGGGATTGAACGGAACAACACGGAGGTCAACTATCTCACGTTTTTTGTTTGAAAACTGGCGGATTTTTGCGAGTTTCAGATCATCGTAACCAATGTCCACCCCCACCGTGACCGTTTTTTTTATGGCGAAGACCTTTGTTACGGAGGATTTTGATTCTTTGGGGGAGGCGTCTGAAGGGGCAACGGGTGGAGATTTGAGCTTTGGTTCTTTTTTACTTTTACCACGAATCAAAGAGAGCAGGCGATCAGTCGAAGATATTTCACTGTTTTTAGCCAAGCTAGAGCTCCAGCAAAAGGATGTCAGCCATTACCAAAAGATACAGCTCACCGGTTTCAAAGGTGATATCCGAAAACGAAATAATCTATCTGCCCTTTAACAAGAGAATTGCCGACAATTTTGACCCAAATCGCCAATTATCACAACATATTGTTATGTGTCAACAAAAAAAAACAATATGTTGTTCTTAAGCGATGGTGATTTCCCTTGACTTTGTTGCAGCCGGAAAGATAAAAATCCGGATATGTTCACCGTTCAAAGGTTCAGGGTTCACCGTTCAGGAGTATTATTTTAGACTACCTCTGAACCTTTGAACCCAGAACGTCGGAAGCCAATACACAATTTCATGAAACCAGAAGGAGAGGAAGCATGAATCCGCTTGCCACCGAGCTAAATCAAATCATTGAATCGCGCAATCCCCATATTCTGGAGATGATGTCCGCCATCGGCAAAAATTTGTTTTTCCCCAAAGGGATTTTAACCCAAAGTGCCGAGGCCAAGGAAAAGGCCTATCGCATCAATGCCACCGCGGGGATCGCCACTCAACAGGGGCGCACGATGCATTTGGCATCGGTGATGGAGCCCATCGGCAGAATTCAGCCGGAGGATTCACTCAACTACGCACCCTCTTTTGGAATTCCGGCCTTACGGAAAGCCTGGCAGTCGTCTTTGCGGAGCAAAAATCCATCCCTGGTGGACAAGCCGATCAGCCTCCCCGTCATCACCTGCGGAATCACCCATGCGGTTTGTGTATTTGCAGATATGTGGATCGATCCCGGCGATGTCATTTTGATTCCGGATAAGATGTGGGGCAACTACAATATGATATTTGCGGTACGCAAAGGGGCAATCATCAGCCACTACCCCATTTTTACCCCTGATAACCGTTTTAACATCGAAGGCTTTGCCGCAAAAGTCCGCCTTGAAGCCAAGGCGCATTCAAAGATTATCGTGCTTTTAAATTTTCCACATAATCCCAGTGGTTATACGGTTTCGGTGAACGAGGCAAATGAGATCGTCAACACCCTTAAACAAGTCGCGGAAACGGGAACCCACGTGATTGCGGTGACGGACGATTCCTATTTCAGCCTTTTCTATGAAGAGGAAACCTTAAAAGAATCCCTTTTTGCACACCTGGCCGGCGCCCATGCGAGGCTTTTGGCGGTTAAACTGGATGGCGCCACCAAGGAAGACTATGTGTGGGGCTTGCGGATTGGGTTTTGCACCTACGGTGCAGGGGGCGATGGTGATTCCGAACCGATCCACACGGCACTGGAAAAAAAGACCGCCGGCTGCGTGCGGGGGACGATTTCCAATGCGTCTCATTTGAGCCAGTCGATCGTTTTGAAATCGATGCAGGATGAGCGCTATACGCGCGACAAAGAGGAAAAATTCGAAGTACTCAAAAAGAGGGCCAAATGTGTCAAAAAAGTTTTATCCGATCCCAAATATCAAACCGCCTGGGATGTGTATCCGTTTAATTCCGGGTATTTCATGTGCCTGAAGCTTAAAACTGTTGATGCCGAAACCCTGCGGCAGCATCTTCTGGAAAAATACGGCGTGGGCTTGATAGCCCTCGGAAAAAGCGACCTGAGAGTCGCCTTCTCATGTGTGGATGAGGAAGATATCCAGGGATTGTTCGATACGATATTGGCAGGTGTCCAGGATTTAAAATAGTAGCTATTGGTGACGTCAAAACCAACTATGAGATAGTTGAAATTCCAAATAATCCCAAAAAACAAACAAATCCCAATGACCAAAATCTCAAATAACAAACCCGTGAATGATCATGAACAAAGAACATTCCAATTGAAAAAGATTTTCATCAATAATGGAAAAAACAAAAAAGAAACTGGTGTCAAAGCTTGAATTGTGAATTAGGATCTATCTTTTCTCTGAAATGATGATGTACCTGCTGGTCACACCGAGTATTTTTTTCTTTTGCATGGCCGATACGACACCCGCATTG
>CAZHAH010000084.1:0-23771 GCA_964530095.1 uncultured Desulfobacteraceae bacterium
CCAATTGCCAAAAACTGCTGCTCAAGGTCGTTCTAAAAGAGCCGCACCCAAATCATTTATTATGGTTGCATTTCTGCTTTCAGTAATCATTTCTTACAGCTTAATGTTCATGGAAAAAAATGAGCTGTTCCTATGGTTGCAACCATACATAATTAATGGAAACACAGGCCGAAATATTTTACTGTTGTTTTGCTTTGTTTTCTATTGTTTCAGGGTGTGGTTTTCAATGTTTGTTTTTTATCGACGAAAAATGTACTGGGTGGAAGCCATTATCATTTTGAGTGTTATGCCTTTTATTTTTCCTTATGCAACGTATGTTAGCGGTCGTAGTTACTCCAACGCCGGCATCGTGGAAATCATAGGTATCGCCGTTTATCTATTCGGATCATTTCTGAATTCCAAATCCGAGTATACGAGACACATTTGGAAGCAAAAAGAAGAAAACCAGGGGTGCTTATATACAGAAGGATTGTTCAAATATGCCATACATGTTAATTACACCGGTGATGTTCTACTGTTCACCGGAATAGCGATAGTGGCCCACAGTATTCATTTGTTAGTTGTACCGGCAGTTATGGCGTTTACTTTCGTCGTAATATTGATTCCACTAAAAAACAGATACCTAAAGAAAAAATACAAAGATCAATATATCAATTACCAAGCGAAAACAAAATACCTTGTGCCGTTGATATATTAAACTGTTCAAATGAAAAATAGAGTTTAGTCAGAAAAAAGATGATGATTGCAACAAGAATACTTCAATTATACCTTGTTCTAATCTTATTTATCATATTAGAGGGGTGCAGCACAGTAAAACTGGTTTATGACTATGACTACTGGTATGTTCTACACAAAATTGACAGCACCTTTGACCTTGAGGCTTCACAGGAAGAGTTATGTAAACAATATATAAAACAGTTCCACTCCTGGCATAGAAAAAAAGAACTTCCGAAATATATTGATTATTTAAAAAGAATTCGACTATTGATTGAAATGGGTTTCGATCAAGATCAATTAGACCAAGTGTATTCTCGCTTCGATCAGCTCAGAGTAAACTCAACGATAAAACTTATACCACTTGCCAGTGATTTCCTCACTAAATTGGATCGGACACAAATCAATAGATTGGAAAAAGTATTTATAAATGAAAACAAAGAAATTGAAGACCAAATAGCTATGGTGTCGAGTGTCAAGCAAGAGAAATTATTCAAAAAAACTGAAGCGCGAGTTGAAGACTGGATTGGCACACTGACTGAGAAGCAAATCAGGATGATTTCAGAATTTGCTATGACCAGTCCGGACTTTAACATAATTCGTTTATCTCATAGAAAAGAAGGTCAACAAATATTTTTGGAACAAATACGAAGGACGAACACTATCCATTCCAATGAAGCTTTACTGACGGAATTATGGATCAATGCATACGGTGAAAACGATTCCAACTATTGTAAACAAAGAAAAATTTATCATGACAATTATAAAAATTTGATAACGGGTTTGCATAAAAGCATCACCACTGATCAAAAAAAAATTTCTATTAATAATGCTTAAAGAGTTAATAAAGGATTTGAGAGAGTTGCATTTGGAAAGCTAAGCTGATCCACTACTTTTACTGGCGTTAGCAAGTGAATGTGACAAGTCTTGCTGATACTTCAACACGATTTTCTGGGCTTTTTACCCCATGAACACAACATTGTACAATTTTAACAATTTACATTAATCATTTCGATAAGGAGATTATGATTATGGTATACACAGATCAAAAATGTGATCGAAGAGCGTTTTTAATAAAATCCATGAAATTTAATGCTGCTGTTTGCCTCTCATACGCCATGCCAGCGACAATTATTTCATGTTCGAATGACCAAAAGAACGACGTTGCACCAGATCATTTCTATATTTCTAAAAAGACTAAGCTATTGAAAGATCTTGATAAAGCAGTAGAGTCAGGTCAAGATGTCTTAGTCAAATCGCTGGGGGAATCTCTTACCAGGGAAGTTCTAATAGATGCTAGAAAAGAATATGAGATCATCATCCTTGAAATCCCCTATATCGGGGGAGAGCAAAACAACAATTCAACCTCCCAGTTACTTTTGTCTGCTCAATCCCTCGCATTATATCGAGTACTCATTGCGAATGGTATGGAAATTAAAGAAGTCGGACAATTAATCTATGACATGTTTAAAGCTATGCTTCAATCTTCCCCACAAATTATTGTAAGTGTTTGGGGTTATTTTAAATTTCATGTTGGATGGAATGAGAAAATTAAAAAATATGCTGCAATGTCTCAAAAACGTGCATATCCAATGGATTTTGTATACACCTTCATCGAAGGAGATGGCAAAGAACTTGATTATGGCGTTAATATGACTGAATGTGCGATACAGAAGTTTCTTCGAAAACAAAACGCTGAGGATTTAGTTCCATACATGTGTGCTTTAGATAATCCCTTGAGTAGACGGTTCAATCGAGGGCTAATCCGAACAAAAACACTTGTGGAGTCAAATGTGTGTGATTTTAGATATAAAAAAGATAGGGAAACACAAATAAACCTTCCTCCAGAACTAAAAGTCTGACTAAGATTTTAACATTACTTTTGTTTCTTCTTATTTATTGTCAAAAAAGAATTGGAAGTTCCCGAAATTCGTTTTTTAGATATTTTGCTTAAAAAATCGCTAACAAATGCATTGAGACGGATTTCAACTCGCCGCTTCGCAGCAAGTTGAAACCACTCATGCTGGCGTTAGCACAATAACTCAAATACGGAGGAATCAACGTGAAAAAGACTATTCTTATATTATCCTTGGTAACTTTTTTTCTTTCGCTCATTGTATCTTGTGAAAAAAGCTCGGAACCTTTCCCCATTATTGATATGCATATGCATATGTTTCAGTGGAATAAATATGGCGATCCCCCAGCTCCCAATCTGATTACCGCGAAAGTCCCTGCGGCAAGATCCAATACCGAAGCAATAGAGGCTTATATAGCGGAAATGGAGCGTTATAATATCGTTTTGGCCGTTGGGTCTGGTCAACTGGAGATGGCAAAAAAATGGAAGACTCATGCTCCGGAGCGCTTTCTCACTGGCATGGAGTTCCCCAGGTATACCGCACCGGTGAATAAGCGTCTTGAGGAATGGCCTGATATTGACGAGTTGCGCAAATTATATGAGTCTGGTCAACTTCAGATAATGGGTGAAATTACCGCGCAGTACGCGGGTGTAGCTCCTAATGATCCAAAACTGGAACCCTATTATACCCTGGCTGAAGAACTGGGCATTCCGGTATGTTTACACACCGGTTTTGGACCTCAGATGTCGCCTTATTTGGGCGATCCAAATTTTCGCATGCGTCACGGCAATCCGTTACTACTTGAGGATGTCCTGGTGAAACATCCGAAATTACGAATTTATATTGCCCATGGGGGATATCCAAATCTTGAAAATACTATTGCCCTGATGCTTATGTATACACAAGTATATATGGATATTTCAGCCATAAACTGGTTATTAACCCCGGAAGAATTTCATGCCTATCTGCAACGGCTGATTCAAGCACGTCTTGGAAAACGTATCATGTTTGGGACCGATCAAATGATTTGGCCCGAAACGGTTGGGATGTCAATTGATGCGATTGAGTCCGCCACATTTCTAACTGAAGAGCAGAAACAAGATATATATTTTAACAATGCTGCGAGCTTTCTCAAACTGGACAAAAGCAAATATCTGCCCGGATCAACCGAATCCTATGATGAATCAGGCGCCCGCATTGTAGTAGTGGTCGATTCCGAGATTAGGATGAGACCGGCCAAGCCCGGCGATAAAGAGACGGTTTCCGTTAACTTGCAGTTGAATGGGGTAAAATCAATGGCTATTCAAGTTACCGGTTGGGATATCGATGATGTAGCAGAGACAGTGATGTTGATAAATGACAAAGAGGTGAAGCTGCCTCCGGAGATAGTGGCAGATGTGGCGCCAAAGACCGTTACCATCGAGCTTGAAGAGGGATTGTTAAAAGAAGGTGAAAATACCATCGCCTTTGTCTTTGCTGAGGCCGTCGGTGGAACTACCGGATTTTCCATTCTCGACGTCAAGATCTTGTTGCGGGAGTAATTATTTTAAACTCATAAGGTGCTAACCCATCGCTCCACTTGTCCGCCAAACAGCGCGGCAAGTGAGCTATACGTTGTGCGGCGGGGTTCGTTTGCCCTTTTTGGGGTGGTTGTGCTGGTTGTCTGTGATAATTTCAAAAGGGCCTTTCCGCCTTGTTTTTGTTTCCGGCTTGGCGTTTTCCTGCGTGTTGCCCAAGCCGGTGGTCGCATTTTGTAACCGGGTGATTTTTTCCCGTTTTTGGTTTCGGTGTACATCCGCCTTGGTTGCCGAAAAGCACTGTTGTGCGGTGGGGTTCGTTTCCCTTTTTTTGTTGCTTGTTCCTGCGTCTTGGATGTTTTGGAGTGTAGCGGCATTTTCGGCTTTGTTCTGTTTGCGAGGCGGTTTTCTTGCTGTTACCAAGGATGGTGGTCGCCTTTTGTTTTCGGCTGCTTTCCCGTTTTTGGTTTCGGAGTTCAGCCGCTTTGATTGCTGAACAATGCAATTCCTGGTAGAGGCTGCCCGCACTTGGTCGGGCATATCAAACACCGTGGTAGAGCCCGCCCAACCAAACACTCAACCCGACCCAAAAAGGTTACGGTTATGCGTGGTTTCTTGCTACGCTCAATGTTCAAGTGTAATATCAGCTACTCGGTACGCACTTTTGGGCGGGGTTTGTGGGTTAGCACTCAAAAAATACCATAAGGACATTAGCAAAAGGATTAAGTAATGTTAGGCTTCCTCATTGCAAAACAAAAAGTACGATCTGCATTTTCATATTTCAATGACCGGAATATGGAAAAATTCCTTTCCTTTTGGGCTGATGATGCCATTTTTATCTATCCAGGAGAAGTCTCTGCCAGTGGAATGGTGAAAGGAAGAACGGCCATTGAAGCATGGTTTACCCATTTAATGGATGCCGGACCTTCGGTACATTTTACGCTAAAAAGTATCGCGCTGGAAAATATCTTTGATGTTGTTGGAACAAATGTCGTGTGTGCGGAATGGGAGAATTCTGTGACGAATCGAGCGGGAACAAAAATGGTTGTCCATGGAGTGAGTGTCATCAGGCTAAAAAGGGGGAAGATCACACAAGTACGTGACTATATCTTTGACACGGAAAAATTGCCACTTGCCTGGTGTGAAACGGTAGAGCCACCTCAGAGGACATCATAATATGCGTCGTCTTGGAGATTAGCCATGGTCGTGAAGGGGCAACGCTGTTCCTGTTAAGAGGAGAGAACACAAACGCTATGAATACGAACGTTGCTAAGCCCATCAAGGTAGCCATTATCGGCGCCAGCGGAACCTACGGCAAGGGCATCCTCGCCCGGGCCGAGGAGATAGGTGTCGAGGCAGTGGTGGTCACGCGGTCGCCGCACAAGTTCACAGACGTGAAGCCGACGACTACGTTGATCGAAACGCAGCTGTATGAAGAAAAGATACTGGAGGAGGCGTTTACAGGCTGCGAAGGCGTCATCTCGGCACTCGGCGACGACAGGAAGGAGCGTCCGAAAACACACAATCTGCCGCACGTTTGGAACGCCATGAAGGCTGCTGGCGTAACCAAGTATGTTGGCATGGCCTCCGGAGCGATGATGATGCCGAGCGAGAAACGTGGAGGGTTCCAACGTACCGTGCATCCCTTGCTGAGCGTGCTAAAACTCTTTGGCGTAGATTTCCTGGAACAGAACGAGTGGGAGCGCGACAGCCTACTCATGGGCAAGAATGGCGCGGATGGCATCACGTGGGTAGTCACCAGAGTGGTGAGGCCAACCAAGACGCCCTTTGTTGGAGCCTACGTGCATAAAGATAAGCGCGGTCCGATAAACTGTTCGATCTACGACCATGGTGACTTTTGCTTATACTGCGTGGTGTCGAGCGAGTGGGACAAGCTTGCGCCGCATGTCAGCTCCGGGCCACAGTCCAAGAAGAAATAGGATCCCGCAAATCGTTACGTTAGAGAGCGGACAGAATTAACCTCAGTGGGCAAATGCCGGCTAACAAGTGGGTCAACCAGACGGCGAGAACTGCGGCGGCGCTGACGCGGCTAGTTTTGGTGGCGCCGCTGGTTACCCTGGTCGATAAGTGAGACCGTTCGCTACATTCCGGGACGCTCCTAACATTTAAACTTACTTTTTTTGCATCTGCAGCAAACTTGAAAATCGCTCAAATTAGATTTAAGTTAAATCCGCCAGCCCCGTATGATGTCCCATAATCAACCATGAAAGTATTCGGTCAATACCTTTCCAAATTCTAAGTTGTGTCAGATGTCCTCCGGTTTGCGAATGAATTACCCTCCCAGGGTTTGTTTCCAAATGCGCCTCAAAACCATTTTGGACCATCAGTTTTGCTTGAAAATTATCTGAGTATTTACCTGCGTCATGCCACAATCCTGCAAGACGCGCCAAACTTTCGCCGCCAAACGGTCGGGCGAAGTCGGCTGACATTTTAGCGACCGCTTCCAGATGATCTTCCAGAAGCTGCCATTTTTTAGGTGGCTGATTTTTCAGGCTATGCGCATAAAATTTTTTGCCCACAATACATCCGTCAATTGTTCTTGTTTTCACGTATCAACTCCCGACTATTGGAAAAGGGAGACAGAATAGTTCATCCTGTTTACCATACGTTTTTGACAGATAAGGTCAAAATGGCTGGAAAAAATGCAAAACCCCAAATCTCTGTTAAAGAAATGGGGTTTTATCTATTCATCCCATGGCAGCCTCGATTTAAGGTTGTCTGGTTTGTGAAACTTATTGATTTTTTTATGTAATCACATAACGAAAGGGATTAACCATTTACCATAATTTAGAAAAATTGCAAGATTAATTATTGGGCAGGTCGGCAAGCGCGGTAAGGTTGTCAGGTCAAGACTTGCCAAACCAGTAACCAGGCCCGGGATCGTCAAAATGGCGGTCCCGGGCTTCCAGATGCGATCAAACAAAAACCCGGAGGAGCTGTAGCCTCCAGGGTGGAAGGGGGATTTAACAGATGAAGGTCGATTTCACCTGTATAATTTTATATTAATCGGCTATGGTGGCATAGCAAGCAGCATTAGAAGGAGGGTCTAAATTGTCAAAGCGATATACGGAATGTCTATTATACGATCATTGATACTGCTCCCACCTTCCTGGATAAAACTCAGGGCTTCCGTATGGAGTGCAGTGAATATCTCGATTGTATTCTTGATTTTGTTTTTAACTGAATTAAATTATTAGATATAGATGACATGAACTTTTAGTATTGCAAATTACCTTTGATTCGATATAACGAGCTATCAGAATCACTATCGCTGAAATTTTATCCTGTTACTATCTCTAAATGGCTGAAATTAGACATCTAAATAATGCTCCAATATCAGAAGCTATTATTGATTTCCGTGTTAAGCTCCCGTCTGAATTTAAGGTAGAAGCGTTCCTCGATTTAAAGAAAACTATTGGAGATCGATTTCCAAAATCCGAGGAGCGCAAACTCTTTTCAAACCAATTTGAAGTTAAGGAAGGAGAGCCTCAACCACCTTCTTCTAGATATCATGGTGTTCAGGGGTATTTCTTCAGACCGGAAGCTAACAATAAAGTTGCGCAATTCAGACTCGACGGTTTCACTTTTAGCCTCTTAAAACCTTACACTACTTGGGAGGAAATGTTTCGTGAAGCAAAGGAATTATGGGAAAAATATAGAGACATAGCTCAACCTGAAGCCGCTACCAGATTAGCGGTGCGATATATTAATCATATTAATATTCCTTTGCCAGTTGGTGACCTATCGGTCTATTTTAAAGCACCTCCCAATATTCCGGATAATATCCGGGGCGAAATCAGAGGGTTTTTGTCGAAATTAGTTGTCTACGACCAGGAAATGGATATTGCCACCAATATTGTTCAAGCTTTAGAAAAAAGCCTAAAACCCGATAAACATATTACAGTAGTCTTAGATATTGATAGTTATAAAACAGGTGACTTTAAGTTGGACAATGGTGAAATGTGGGATATCTTTGCAAATTTGCATAATATAAAAAATCAAATTTTTTTTAACAGCATAACCGAAGAAACTGCGAGGTTATTCGAATGACGGCTATATGTATTCCTGTACAATACAATAATCCCTTTTTCGTTCCCACCGATCGCGGAGTTAGCGATGATGCTCAGGCTTATAAAATGCTTGTAAAAAGGATGTTAGGGGATTGTTCTCAAAGCGTAGTTATTAATTCGGATGAAAGCTTGCAGAATCTTTATAATCTTTGGGAAGAATGTGCCAATGAAAATTGGGATGGATATGGAGCCCGGCCTATAGATCTAAATTCATTCAATGAGGCTAAGCGATTCATTCGGGCACTTCCGACAACAGTTCCCGATCCCGAAGTTGCTGTGGATCCGGATGGTGAAATATCGCTTGAATGGTATTTTGAACCAAGAAAAGTGTTTTCGGTAAGCATCGGTAAGCGTAATGAGATCACATATGCGGGATTATATGGCCTCAATAAAACATACGGTCGGGAATACTTTGATGATGAAATACCAAAAGAGATTTTTCACAATCTTGAGAGATTATTTTCTTAAGAGGGGTAATGTTCCGAAGGAAATAAATAGCCAGGAAGTTATTGCCCGCTTTATTACAAGTAAGCGCTGGTACGCCCGTAGTAAAAATATAGTTAAACCCCAAGCTTTTATGCCCCCGCCAAATTTTAAGCTTTCTGTTTTCAGAATCGATAATCTCCCAGAACCTGAAATATGGAAAATTGGATTAAAAAGAGTAGTCAGTAAAATGCCCCAAGCCAGAAACTTATACGGTCGAGCTGACAATCAGGCATTAAATATATTAGAAAATAATCTTCAAATTGATCCAGATAACAAGCCCCGAAGACACGCAAATATAACCGGTTGGCCTGAGCTAAAAGAAGAACAGAAAAGTATTGCCCAGGAACTTGCTGCAAAAGCCTCGCTAAGACTCCACATTTTCTAATTTGCCCACCTATCTTTAAATATTGGCAACACAAGAAAAGAGAGCCTTGCAGATTTCGAGCTATCTTACTCTTTACTAAAAATACAAGAATGTCCTGTTTTTTCAAAATGGAGGTTGAAAGAAGGGTGAACTTTGCTTTTTAGTGGCACCATAGTGGCACAAATACGTTTTTCTAAATAAAAAAGGTCACGGCTGTACTCCGTAACCCTTTGAAATTACCTGGCTGAGGGACCAGGATTCGAACCTGGATTAACGGGGCCAGAACCCGTCGTCCTACCATTGGACCATCCCCCAGCACGCATATAATAGAGATTTAGATCCAGATACAGAATCAGGAGTTTATAGTCAAGCGGTTTTTGGGTTTTTGTATAAATTCGATAGCTTGCTGTAGCCTGGAAATAACCTTCTCTTTCCCTATCACTTCAGCGATTTCAAAAATACCCGGGCTGACCGTTTTACCGGTGAGGGCCACTCTGACGGGTTGTGCGATTTTGCCCAATTTTAAACCGGTCGTTTCCATCACCGCCCTGAATGCATCTTCGAGCGTTTTTTCGGTAAATTTTTCCAGGGCTTCAAGGTTTGTTTTGAGAAGCTGAAGCGATTCAAGGGCTGACGGCTTTAGAAATTTGCGGGCCGCTTTTTCTTCATAGTGGATCGTGTCCTGATAATAGAAAATCGCTCCCTCGGCCATCTCTTGCAGCGTTTTGCTGCGATGGATCAAGGTGTTGATGGCGCTTTCGATAAAATCACCCTCTTTGGCATCGCAATCTCGGGCTTTTAAAAAAGGAATCAGATCGGGGGCCAGTTTTGCAGGGGGCGTCACTTTTATATGGTCGGCATTTAAGGCCTGTAGTTTTTCCAGATTAAAAATTCCGGGCGAACGGCCGATATTTTGAAGCGTAAACTTTTCAATCAGCTCGGTGCGTGTAAAAAACTCTTGATCGCCATAGGACCAACCGAGTCGGGCCAGGTAGTTGATGAGCGCATCGGGCAGATAGCCCATATCCCGATAGGCGGTGACAGATACGGCCCCATGGCGTTTGCTGAGTCGAGTTCGGTCCGTTCCCAAAACCATGGGGACATGGCCAAATACCGGAAGAGAGGATTCAAGGGCACGATAAAGCAGAATCTGTTTGGGGGTATTCATGACATGGTCATCTCCGCGGAGAATCGTATTGATGCCCATGGTCATATCGTCTATGACGACCACAAAATTATAGGTCGGCGTACCGTCTCCCCTGGCAATGACAAAATCGTCCAACTCGGTATTTTGAAAAACGATATTCCCTTTGATAATGTCTTCAACCGTGGTGCTTCCTTCCAGGGGCGCCTTAAAACGGACCACGGCATTTTCTGTTTTGGAAAGATCCATTTTACGGCAGGTGCCGTCGTATTTGGGTTTTGCACCCGACTGAAGCGCTTTTTGGCGCATGTCTTCAAGCCGTTGGGGGGAGCAGGTGCAATAATAGGCGTGGCCCGAATCGAGGAGTTTTTGGATGTATTCATGGTAAATAGGCAGTCTTTTTGATTGAAAAAAGGGTCCCTCGTCCCAGTCGAGCTTGAGCCAATCCAAAGCCTCAAATATGGCATCGACCGATTCCTGAGTCGAGCGGGCGACGTCGGTATCTTCAATGCGCAGCACGAATCTGCCTCCCATGCGTCTGGCATAAAGCCAGTTGAAGAGGGCCGTGCGAGCACCGCCGACATGAAGATAGCCCGTCGGGCTGGGCGGAAATCGGGTGACGACATCTTGCCTGTGTTTTGATTTTACTTCCATGTCAGTGTCGATTCCTTTAGTAATTAGTAAATCTGCGATATCGAAGATAACCTCGCAGCGTATTTGGCCGATTTACAAGGGTATCTAGAAATTTTAATCGCTCTTTTGGTGAAAAGCACCTCTAACAAGTATTTATCAATAAATTCTATAATTATCAGTAGGTTAAATATAAGAACCCACAAGTACAAAGTTTCAGGATGGCCTTCATAACACAAATGCCGCTTGAGCACAAGCGATCAAAAAAATGAATAAAAATTCTTGACAACCGAATCCAATTCAATTACTAGGTCGCCAATTGTTTGAAAAACAAGTAAATAAAAATAAATATCAATAAAAATAAATAGTTAAAGGATTACTTATGGCAGTGCCAAAGCGAAAAACTTCCAAGTCAAAACGTGATAAACGGCGGACGCATCAAAAAACCGAGGCACCCAATCTGTCGACCTGTCCCCAGTGCGGTGAAGCCAAACTCCCGCACCGTGCCTGCCCAAGCTGCGGGTCATATAAAGGACGCACGGTTATTGAAACTGAGGAATAAAGAGCCCGGCTTATGACAGCGCCAGTTTTACGAGGAATAGACGACGAGTCAAGGCAAATGGTCCTTGATACGATCATTCAGCTCAAGACCCGGCTTCTTACCAAAGAGAAACTCCTCGAATTTGATAAAAATGATTTTTTCCCGGAAGATTTCATCCGTCAGATGCTTTCTCCGGAAATCGGCCTGCAGCTCCTTTTTATCCCGGAAGAATACGGAGGTTTCGGGGGCGGTGCACGGGATTGCTGTGACGCAACCCGTGAAATGGCCAAAATCTGCCTGGGAATCTCAACCGCGTTCTTTGCCATTCAACTCGGTGCCGAACCGCTGGTTGTCGGCGGAACGGAAGAACAGAAAGCCAAATGGCTGGGTGCCATTGCCGAAGGCACATCCCTGGTCGCTTATGCAGTAACCGAACCGAGTGCCGGGAGCAATGTAGCCGCCATCACCACCAAGGCCGAACCGATGGCCGATGAATCGGGAAAGATCACCGGCTACGTCATCAATGGTACCAAACAATTCATATCAACCGGGGGGTATGCAGATTTTATAACGCTTCTGGCAAAAACCCCGCAAGGGCCGACCTTTTTCGTTGTTGAAAAGGATACCCAAGGTTTTGACCAAGGCCAAGGAGAAGAAAAGCACGGTATCCGTGCCTCAAATACGTCGCCCTTAACGTTTACAGATGTTTTCGTCCCGGTCGAAAACCTGATCGGGGGTGTACCGGGGCAAGGCTTGAAACTCGCCAATAAGGTGTTCGGCTATACGCGGGTGATGGTGGCCGGCATGGCGGTGGGAGCGGCCGAGGCGGCGCTGGCGATTGCCATACGGTACGCCTGCGATCGGATCCAGTTCGGTTCGCCCTTATCGGAAAAGCAGGGCTATACCCACAAGCTGATTGTTCCCCATACCGTCCGCTTAGAAGCCGCAATCGCCTATTTGAATGAAATCGCCTACCGCCTGGATAGTGAAGATCATGACCTTCAGGTGGAAGGCTCCATCGCCAAGTACTTTGCAACGGAGATGGCCAACCAAACCGCTGATGACGCCATGCAGGCGCTGGGTGGTTATGGTTATATTACCGAATTTGAGGTCGAAAAGATCAAACGTGACGTCAAAATTACCTGCATCTATGAAGGTACCAGTGAAATCCAGCAAAATATCATCAGCACTTTTAGATGGAAGGCCACCCGCAAAAGCAAAGGCGAATTTTATAATTCGATTGCCATGGAAATGGCCGAACTAGACCGTCAATTTGATGATATCGGAGCCCGGTTTTGTGGCTTGGCGGCAAATGCCCTCAACCAAATCATTGCGTTGGTCAATGATAATCGGCTGACAAAGAAGCAATACATCATGTTTGCCCTGGCGGATATGATGACTCACGTGGAAGTCGGAGCCAGCTTGGTTCGCAAGGCAAAGACCCTTATCGAAGAAGACGATGCCGAAGCGGAAAAAATCAAAGTGGCCGCAAGGATTTTTGCGAATGAGGTTGCTCAGCTGGTGGCTCAGAATATCATGAAAATCTTAAGGGGATCGGGTGCGTTTGATAAACTGTTTGCAGCGGATTTTTTAAAAACGATTGCCTTTGATGACCTCAGCGATAGTTACCATAATGTCATCAATGACATGGATAGGGCGGCCGATATCTTATTTAAGAGGTAATTATGCCAAACGAGAACAAAAAGACCGTTGTTGTGACGGGGGCATCACGGGGGATCGGAAGAGCGATTGCCCTTGCTTTTAGCAATTCCGCTACCCGCATTTATTTTAACTATTTTTCCCCCGTAGATCCAGAAGGGGAAAAAGCAGCCGCGGATGAGACCGAAAGGCTTGTCGCCGCAGCCGGTGGAACCGCTCAAGGATACGCTGTCGACGTGGCGTCCGATGAAGAAGTCGGGCAATTTATTAAGCAGATTTTGGATAAAACCGGCCGAATCGATGTGCTGGTCAATAATGCCGGTATCACCAAAGACGGCCTTTTGGTGCGCATGAAAGAAAAGGACTGGGATGTGGTAATGGCCATCAATTTAAAAGGGACCTTCAACTGCATGAAGCACGCGGCCAAAACCATGATGAAGCAACGCTCGGGGAGCATCGTTAATATTGCTTCGGTGGCCGGGACGGCCGGGAATGCGGGCCAGGCGAATTATTCGGCTTCCAAAGCCGGGGTGATCGGACTTTCTAAAACCGCGGCCAAAGAGCTGGCCCCGCGGGGAATCACGGTAAATGCCGTGGCCCCCGGGTTTATTGAAACCGACATGACCGCCGTTCTACCGGAGAAGGTTAAAGCCGCGATGGTGGAGCAGATTCCCTTGAGCCGAGCCGGAAAACCAGAAGAAGTGGCGGCTGTGGTGGCGTTTTTAGCCTCCCCAGGGGCCTCTTACGTCACCGGTCAGGTTATTCATGTGAGTGGAGGAATGTTTACATAATAACGATAAGAGCTAATTATTTAATTTCCTAAAGGAGGATATTCGCATGTCTCTAGAAGACAAAATTAAAAAGGTTATTGCAGAAAAACTCGGCGTAGAAATCGAAGAAGTGGTACCGGATGCCGCTTTTGTGGATGATCTGGGGGCCGACTCGCTGGATCTGGTTGAGCTCATCATGTCAATGGAAGAAGAGTTTGACATTGAGATTTCCGATGAAGATGCCGAAGAGCTGGAAACCGTAAAAGATGCGATTGATTATATCAATGAGCGTTCCTGATATGGGGGTCACTTGAACAGACGGGTCGTAATCACAGGCGTTGGGCTGGTCACACCACTCGGGACCGGCGTACAGAAAACCTGGTCCGCATTGTGTGCGGGCAAATCGGGTATTGGAGAGATCACCCGATTCGATGCTTCTGCCTTTGCAACCAAAATCGCAGGCGAAGTACACGATTTTACCGCGACGGATTTTCTTTCTAAAAAAGAAGCCAAACGGACTCAGCCTTTTATTGCTTACTCGGCCGCGGCGGCGCGGATGGCGGTTGAAGACGCGGGACTTGTGATTAACAGTGCCAATGCCGATCGTGTCGGAGTGATTACCGGATGCGGACTGGGTGGTCTTTATTTGCTGGAGCAATCAACTCTGCATGTCTATAATAAGGGACCGGTAAGGGTTTCCCCTTTTTTTATACCCACTTTAATCGGAAATATGGCTGCCGGACAGATTTCAATCCTCTTTGGCGCCAAAGGACCTAACTCCTGTCTGGCAACCGCCTGTGCCGCAGGCACGCATGCCATCGGGGACGCTTTTAAAATTGTTCAGCGCGGTCAAGCCGATGCCATGTTCGCCGGTGGGGTCGAATCGTGTATTACCCGCACCTGTTTCGCCGGTTTCAATGCTATGAGAGCCCTGTCGACCCGCAATGCCGAACCCCAGAAGGCATCGCGTCCCTTTGATCGTGACCGGGATGGTTTTGTGGTGGGAGAAGGGAGTGGGATTCTGATCATGGAGGCTTTCGAACATGCATTGGAGCGGGGGGCTCAGATCTATGCCGAAATCATCGGATACGGCCTTAGCGGCGACGCGCACCACATGGCAGCCCCTGCGCCGGGAGGTGAAGGCGCCGTTCGATGCATGAGCGCGTCCCTTGAAGATGCAGCTATAACACCTGAAAAAATCGATTATATAAACGCCCACGGAACTTCGACCGAATTGAATGATATGTATGAAACGGAGGCCATAAAGACTGTTTTTAAAGAACATGCCTATTCGGTGGCGATCAGTTCAACCAAATCAATGACCGGTCACTTGTTGGGAGGCGCCGGAGGCATCGAGGGCGTTTTTTTGGCGCTTGCGGTTAAGGAAAATATTATCCCACCCACCCTCAATCTCGACAATCCGGACGAGGCCTGTGATCTAGACTATGTTCCGCATGTGGCCCGCAAAAAGAATGTCGAATACGCAATGACCAATTCTTTTGGTTTTGGCGGGACCAATGCGACCCTGATCATGCAAAAATACCAGGATTAAAGCGACAGGCCGAATCTCTGAAATCTAAACAGCGAATCTCCATCTTGCCCACCGCAAACAAATCCCAAAAAAATACCACCCGATTGCGTTTGTCACTTTCATGGAAGGTAACCGTTTATGAGATCATTTTTTTCTTGCGGTAACAGGAGGGTCCATATACACTATATTGTTTTTAGATATGATCAACATACAGGATACAGAAAACCGGAGGGATATCGATGCCGCGCGAAAACATGGGGATCATCATGGGCGCCGACCATGCGGCCTATCCATTGAAAGAAAAAATAAAGGCACATTTAACGCAAAAAGGGTTTGATGTGGAGGATGTCGGGGCCCACAGTGAGGCCTCGGTTGATTATTCCGATTTTGGGATGAGAGTCGCTGCCTGTGTGTCAGGTGGAAAATTTGAGCGCGGCGTTCTTCTATGCGGCACCGGGCTGGGAATGTCCATGGTGGCAAACCGCTTCGCGCATGTGCGTGCGGCCCTTTGCGGTGATCTTTTTTCGGCCATTATGAGTCGGCGGCATAACAATTCGAATATCCTGGTGATAGGCGCCCGGGTAATCGGGGAGGCGCTGGCGCTTGCAATCGTGGATGCCTGGCTGGATACGCCCTTTGAGGCGGGCCGACATGAACAACGGTTGAAAAAATTTGATCGAATCGATAACCCTGCCCAATTTTGCGATTAACCGCCGAGGAGGGTGCATTCGCCTAAATTAATATGTTGGAGAAACTTCAACACTTACAAAAGCAGACTTTGAGAGTGATACCTTGAATTTAAAACTGATCTCTAAAATCGATCCGGACATCGCCCAAGCCATAGAAAATGACATCCATCGGCAAGAGAATACGCTTGAGCTTATCGCTTCGGAGAATATTGCCAGCGCGGCGGTTATGGCGGTTCAGGGAAGCATTTTGACCAACAAATACGCCGAAGGCTATCCGGCCAATCGCTATTACGGGGGCTGCGAATATGTCGATATTGCCGAGATACTTGCAATCGAACGGGCCAAAGAATTGTTCGGCGCTGAATATGTAAATGTACAGCCGCATTCCGGTTCTCAGGCCAACATGGCGGTATATTTTGCTCTCCTTAATCCCGGAGACACGATACTCGGCATGGATCTTTCGCATGGCGGCCATCTCACGCATGGGAGTCCTTTCAATTTTTCAGGCAAGTTATACAATTTTGTTCATTACGGCATCGATCGAGAAACCGGAAGAATCGATTATGAAGAAGTGCGGCGCCTGGCACACAAGCACAAACCAAAGATGATCGTCGCAGGCGCCAGTGCCTATCCGCGCATCATCGATTTCGAAGTATTTAAGGAAATTTCCCAAGCGGTAAACGCTTTTTTAATGGTCGATATGGCCCATATCGCCGGATTAGTCGCCGCAGGGTTGCATCCGTCGCCGATACCCTTGGCAGATGTTGTCACCTCCACAACGCATAAAACGTTAAAAGGACCCCGCGGCGGACTGATTCTGGCCCGAGCCGAATACGGCGCCCGAATCAATAAAGAATTATTCCCGGGAATCCAGGGCGGGCCGCTGATGCATGTGATCGCGGCCAAAGCGCTGGCCTTCAAAGAAGCGCTTTCCGAATCCTTTAAAGCATACCAGGCCGACATCCTTCGTAATGCGGACACGCTGGCGCAGACGCTAATGCAAAGCGGGCTGGAGCTGGTGTCGCGTGGAACCGATAATCATATGCTTCTGGTTGATTTAAGGGACATCGGTATTACGGGGAAAGAGGCCCAGGATGTGCTGGGAAGCAGCGGGATCACCGTAAATAAAAATTCGATTCCATTTGAACCGCTGAGCCCTCAAATAACCAGCGGGATACGCCTAGGTACCGCTGCGGTGACCGCCCGCGGAATGAAAACAAAAGAAATGGCGATCATCGCCGGTCTTATCGCCGATACTCTGCGGACGCATCCCCATGCGGAGGGGCATGCGAATGTCAGAGCGAAAGTTCAGGCGCTCTGTCAACAGTTTCCCCTCTACTCGGATCTAGAATAGGAGATTTGCAGCCCGATGTCCCAAGCCGATAAGCGCCCTTCCTGGGAAACGTATTTTATGGATATTGGATTTTTGGTGGCAAAAAGATCGACCTGCCGCCGCCGTGCGGTGGGATCGGTAATTGTAAAGGATAGAAGAATCCTTTCCACCGGCTATAACGGTGCCCCTAGCGGAATTAGACACTGCATCGAAGTCGGGTGCCTGCGTGAAGAGCTGAAGGTGCCCTCCGGTCAGTGCCATGAACTCTGCCGCGGAATTCACGCGGAACAAAACGCAATCATTCAAGCGGCATATCATGGCGTATCCATAAAGGGCGCTACTCTTTTTTGTACCAACCTCCCCTGTTCCATTTGTGCCAAAATGATCATCAATGCCGGTATTACCCGAATTTATTATCATTCCGGATACGCGGATAAGATGTCGGAGGAAATGCTAAAAGAAGCAAACATACAAGTCACGACACCGAACCCGGATAATTCTGAAATGGATTGACGATTGGTGGAAGTCGCTACGCTGCATCAATCTAAGAAAAAGATAACTATCCTTAAATCATCAAGGGGTAAATTGTTTCTGCCGCTTACGGCAGGGACCATCAAAACGCAATGAAAGGGGTGGCTTATGAAATGTCCATTTTGTGGGGTTATCAACAACAAGGTGATCGATTCACGACTCAGTAAAGATGGCAATGCAATCCGCAGGCGCAGGGAGTGTATCGAGTGCCGACGCCGATTTACAACCTATGAAAACATTGAAGAAATCCCGATCATGATTATTAAAAAAGATGGGCGTCGCGAAGTTTTCAACCGCGAGAAGGTGCGTAACGGGATTCAGAAAGCTTGTGAAAAACGCAACATCAGTATCAACGTGATTGACAATTTTGTAGATGAACTCGAGCGGGATCTTAGAGAGATCGGTGAAAAAGAAATCCCTTCGCATCATCTCGGAGAAAAGATCATGGCCATACTGCATGAACTGGATGATATTGCCTATGTGAGGTTTGCATCGGTATATCGTGACTTCAAAGACGTAAACGATTTTGTCAGTGAATTAAAAACGCTGTTAAGCAAACAATAACCGACTCGATCGATGGATGACGCTTTTTACATGCAGTTGGCACTTGACATCGCCAAAAGGGGCATCGGCTTGACCTCGCCAAATCCGGTGGTAGGTGCCGTGGTCGTAAAAAACGGCGAAATCGTCGGAAAAGGATATCATCGTAAAGCTGGCGGGGCACATGCAGAGGTAAATGCCATTAAAAAAGCCGGCGAAATGTCTGTGGGAGCGACTCTGTTTGTAAACTTGGAGCCATGCAACCACAGCGGCCGAACTCCCCCCTGTACGCGATCGATTGTCGAGGCCGGCATCCGTCGGGTCGTGGCAGCCATGCCGGACCCAAACCCCGATGTGGAAGGGAAAGGGATAGCGTATCTGCGGAATAAGGGGTTGGATGTCAGTCTGGGAACATGTGAAGAAGATGCGCGTACACTTAACGAAGCGTTTATTAAATACGTTAAAACAAAGCGTCCTTTTGTTACCGTAAAATGCGCGATGACCTTAGATGGTCGCATCGCAACTAAATCAGGAGATTCGAAATGGATCACGGGTAAAGAGGCGCGCAGCTTTGTCCATGAAATGCGGCATGCCAGCGACGCCATCATAGTCGGTGTCAACACGGTCAAAAAGGATAATCCCCGGTTGACGACCAGGCGGGGTGACATAAAGGATGCAGATCCCGCTCGCGTTGTTCTGGATACACACCTGACCATTCCCGAGAATGCGACGATATTGCAGATAAAATCTGATTCTGCTACGATAGTCATCACGGGAGCCGGCGATTCAGATGCCGTGAAAATAGAAAAGCAGAGCCGCCTTGAACAAATGGGGGTTATGGTTTTGCAATCGCCGCTTCAAAACGGACAGCTCGCATGGGAACCGCTGATGGCTCGACTCGGGGGCATGGGGATTACAAGTCTCATGATCGAAGGCGGAAGCCGTGTCATCGGCTCAGCCCTTCGGGCAGGGATCGTTGATAAAATAGTATTTTTTTACGCCCCAAAGATTTTGGGCGGTGATGACGGTTACCCGGTAACCAAAGGCCAGGGGCCAAATTCTATCGAGCAATCGCTAAGAATAAAAGATATGCAGGTAAGAAAATTCGGTCAGGACATTATGGTTGAAGGGTATGTTGACAACACAACCGGGAATAACATTATAAATCAATAAAATCCGCTTATGTTTACCGGAATCATCGAAAAACTGGGCACTGTAGCTAAAGTTGAGTCGTCTGAACGAGGGAAAAAATTTACTTTTAAGACTGATTTTCCGCTTGAGCAGACAAAAATCGGTGACAGTATCGCCGTCAGCGGTGTGTGCCTGACGGTCGTCATGATCAAAGACCGGTTGTTTGCGGCTGATGCAGCACCGGAAACACTTTCCAAGACGACATTGGGGGCGGCTAAAATCGGAGAAAGAGTGAATCTGGAACGAGCGCTGCGTCTTTCTGATCGCCTGGGAGGGCATCTGGTTTCAGGGCATATTGACGGACTCGGCCGGATCACGCAGAGAAAGGCCACCGCAAACGCCATCCTGATTTCAATTCAAATACCGGTGGGGTTATCAAAATACATCATCCCCAAGGGGTCCGTTGCTGTCGACGGTACCAGCCTTACGGTCAATGATTGTCGAGAAAGTCGTTTTGAGGTGAGCATTATTCCGCATACGGCCAGATTGACCACGATTGGGCTGAAGAAAAAGCATGATTTGGTGAACATCGAAACCGATATGATCGGAAAGTACGTGGAACGGTTTTTAAAGTCAGACCCTGTGACCGGAGGCCGGCAAGAAGCAGCAGGATCCGGTTTGGATATGAATCTTTTGGCCAAATCCGGGTTTCTTTAAGCGATTGAGATCTTGATTTAAGCCATTTAAGAATAAAATGAATCGGAAGTGTATCAGCATGATACACTTTTTTAACTATATCAGAAGCAAAGGAGAAATGAGCTAATGCCACTTATTTCAAGCGAAGAGGCAATTAAAGAAATCAGAGCCGGTCACATGGTCATTCTGGTTGACGATGAAGATCGTGAAAACGAAGGCGATATCACCATGGCCGCCGAAAAGATTACACCGGAAGCCATTAACTTTATGGCCAAATATGGTCGAGGGCTGATTTGTTTGTCCATGACAGGTGAAAAAATCGATTCGCTTGACCTGCCCCCGATGGTGAAAAACAACACGTCCCGTTTTCAAACCGGATTTACCGTTTCGATCGAAGCCCGATGCGGTGTTACGACCGGTATTTCAGCCGCCGATCGAGCGACAACCATACAAGCGGCGATTGCAAGTGATGCCAAACCGAGTGATCTGGTAAGACCGGGTCACATCTTCCCCTTGCGGGCCAAAGATGGCGGTGTGATTGTGCGCGCCGGGCAGACTGAGGGCTCGGTCGATTTGGCGCGTCTGGCGGGATTAAGGTGGGCAGGGGTCATTTGCGAGATCATGGATGAAGACGGCACGATGGCCCGAATGCCCGCCCTTGAGAAATTCAGCCAAAAACACGGTATAGGGATTTGTACGATTGCCGATCTGATTGAATACCGCATGAGGACCGAAGCCTTTGTCCATCGGGCCGCCGAGACGATGATCCCTACTGCGGCGGCAGGCGAATTCAGGGCGGTTGTATATGAAAACGATGTCGATAATCTGCTGCATATTGCGATGGTTAAAGGTGAAATCGATTCCTTGCAGCCGGTGCTGGTGCGTGTTCATTCTGAATGTCTGACTGGCGATATTTTCGGATCCATGCGATGTGACTGCGGCGAACAGCTCCATCAAGCCCTGACCATGATTAATGAAGCAGGCACGGGTGTTTTGCTGTACATTCGTCAAGAAGGAAGAGGAATCGGTCTGGTTAATAAAATAAGGGCGTATGCCTTACAGGACCAGGGATTGGATACGGTTGAAGCCAACGAGGAGCTTGGTTTCAAACCCGATATGAGAAATTACGGCATCGGCGCTCAGATCCTGGTTGATCTTGGTGTACGCAAAATGAAGCTTATGACCAACAACCCCAAAAAGATGGTCGGCCTTGAAGGGTATGGGCTCAGCGTTGTAGACCAGGTCCAGGTTGAAACCAGTCCCAACCAGTACAATAAATGCTATCTCGAGTGTAAGAAGCTCAAAATGGGGCATCTGCTCAATATGGACGCCGTTCCTTAATACAAAATGCGAATGGGGAGGAATGCAAATGGCAAATATATTAGAAGGAAAATTACTTGGAGAGGGGAAAAAATTTGCCATCATCGTAAGCCGTTTTAATGATTTCATCACGAGTCGGCTTTTGGATGGTGCGGTTGATGCGTTAGTCCGCTGCGGCGCAAACGAGGCCGATATCGTTATTATCAAAGTGCCGGGCGCTTTCGAGATTCCCTTGGTGGCTAAAAAGATGGCCCGTACAAGCGGATATGATGGGGTTATCTGCCTCGGTGCAGTTATTCGCGGCGCGACACCTCATTTTGATTATGTGAGTGCGGAAGTCTCAAAAGGAGTGGCACAGGTCAGCCTTGAATCCGATATTCCGGTAATTTTTGGTATTTTAACCACCGACACGATTGAACAGGCCATTGAACGTGCCGGGGCCAAATCCGGTAATAAGGGTTGGAGTGCGGCTATGTCAGCGGTTGAAATGGCAAATTTGGTTCAGGAAATCGACCGGGACTAAATAATGGGAGTTCGCCGAAGGTCAAGAGAATGTGCCATGCAAGTGCTCTTTTTTATGGATGTGAGCAGGAACATGTCTCCTGAAATGGTTGAACTCTTCTGTAACTGTTTTGCCCCTTCTGAATCGGTTTATCCTTTTTTTTCCAAATTGACCAACGGTGTCATCCGGAGCAAATCTGAAATTGATACCGTAATCGAAGGTTTTTCAGATAACTGGAAGATGAATCGGATGTCGAGCGTGGATCGCAACGTGATGCGGATTGCCGTTTACGAACTCCTCTATTGTGACGATATTCCACCTAAAGTATCGATTAATGAGGCGATTGATGTGGGGAAGAAATACGGAACGGAGGAGTCGGGCGCCTTTATTAACGGCATTTTGGACAGCATTCATCAGGCAATGAGAAAAGGAGACTGTCTGATCAATGTTGAGAAGCGGAAAGAACGCTTAAACGAATCGCAAGGCGGGAGCCAAAGGTATCCTGTTACCAAATAAAGGAGGCGGATTTGATTGTAAAAAGTTTGGCTGTGGGTCCAATCATGGCGAATTGTTTTATTGTCGGTTGCGAAGATACTCATGAAGCGGCTGTAATCGATCCCGGAGATGAGGCGGATCGGATTCTGTTGAGCCTGGCCGAATCCAAATTAAGGCTAAAATATATCCTCAATACCCATGGCCATTTTGATCATGTGGCGGCGAATAAAAAAATGAAAGATGCAACAGGTGCCGATTTGATAATCCATGCGTTGGATGCCCCCATGTTAAGTCAAATTAGTGCCAGTGCTTCCATGTGGGGGCTTTCGTCAGATGACTCCCCGCCTCCGGATCAAACGGTGGAAGAAGGGGACATTATTAACTTCGGGAATCTGTCCTTAAAGGTTATTCATACTCCGGGGCACACGCAGGGGGGCATTTCATTTTACACCGATGGCTGCGTTTTCGTTGGCGATACATTGTTTGCCGGATCGATTGGACGCACCGACTTTGCGGGAGGCAATTTTGAAACCCTCATAGCGAGCATCCGTGAGAAGTTATTCCGGCTCGCAGACGATACGCGCGTTTTAACCGGCCATGGGCCCGAGACGACCATCGGCAGCGAGAAACAGTACAATCCATTTGCGAGACTGGGGTAGTTACTTAGAAGGCCCCGAGTTGGCAGGGTTTGATTTTAATGCCCATGGCTTCACAGGCATTGCTGACCGACATTTTGGGTACATTAAATTGCGAGGCAATATCCCACGCGGTCCTGCACGGCAACCCTTCATCCGCAAGACCGTTGCGAATGGCGGCTTCGATCCGCGCATCTTCAGACGGTTTGGGTTTGACAATCTTCTTGTGGGGAACATAACCGAAAAGGCCTAATTGGCATTTACTTATCCTAACGCCGCAAAGATCTAGCGTTCGGCCAATTTCTTCGGAATAGGCGCTCGTCTCCTTTCCAATTTCAAATGCCCGTGCACACGGAAGTTCATTGTCGGTAGCACCTTCCAAAAGGAGGGTTGCCAACGGATTGTCCTTGAGATCGGGCGGCGGACTTTGCGAGGCATCGCTGTTTTTGTTTTTCAAAGACATACTCAGCATCCTTTCTATTCTCTCATCTTTTATTTTTACTGCGTGTCAGCTTAATTGTCAATCCCGGAAAGATCAGCGTCCAGGGTGATTCTGTTCTGACCCACATATAAAATATTATCAAATATTTGTAGAA
>CAZHAH010000085.1:0-23375 GCA_964530095.1 uncultured Desulfobacteraceae bacterium
ATTCGATATTCCCGGCCGAGCCAGCCTTTTTGGTTCCGGCTCGTCCGGGTTAGGGGACCCCTAATTAAAATTTTAGTTGAATTAAATGCCAAACAAAAGACCTCTTTTTCTTTCAAACGTAAGGTTAGAAAATCCAATTATTACTTTTAGACTTTCTATATTCCCTTTTGAATCCTCAATTATATCAATCCAGAAATTCCCAACATCTTTGGAGGCGCACATAAATCGATCTTTTTTTACCGGCAGTAACTCGAACTTACCGTCAAATAAAATGGTTTCACCGTATATTTTTCCATTATCGATAAATATTTTCATATTAAGTTTTGCTTTAGGCCATCTATACTTGCCTGTGATGTGCCGGTAGCGTTCAACATTGAATGGAGGTATTTCCCTTACGAGATTTGTTCCCAGAACAGCCGGAATGATGTAGTTTTCTATAACACTGTAAGCTCTGAAATCCCCTGCATTATTGTCATCATACTGGCTGGTGATAACGGTTATTACATCCAAACTCGGAATTTGAACTATAAATTGTCCTCCATGGCCCGCTGCGTAAAAAGCATCGATATCTCGATCACCAATTCTGGTGGTGCCACGCCACCATTGATACCCATACCCTGTCCCGGATATCGGATCACCAGTGACATGCGGGTAGATGGATTCCCTGACCCACTTTTTAGAAACAATTTGCCTATCTTTCCAGGCACCGTCTTTTAGAAATAAATATCCAAGTTTTGCCATATCCCTTGGCCGCAGAAAAAGCGCCGCGCCAGTGGAAATCGAACCATCGGCAGTTTTCCCCCAGTCATAATCTGTAATTCCCAATGGCGTAAAAAGATGCTCATCGGCGTATTGTAGCGCATCAGATCCAGTTGTGTTTTTTAAGATCTTGCCCAATACGGTGGATAAACCGCTGCTATAGAAAAAGCGTTGACCTGGGGGATCGACCAGCTTTCTTTCCAAAACATATTTGATAGCATCACTGCTCCAAATCATTTGTTGTAAGCTGCTGGGTGCATGCAATTCATTCCATTCAAGCCCTGCTTTCATTGTCAACAAATGCTCAAGTGTAATTTCGCTTTTGCCATTGTTTGAGATCAAATCTTTATATTCAGGCAAATAAGTTGTCAGTTTACCATCCAGTACGATTTTTTTCCCCCGGTCCTTTGCGATGCCGATTAAAATTGAAGTAACACTCTTTGTTACCGATTGCATAGAATGTTTTAAATTACGGTGATATCCCCCAAAATACTCCTCCAAGATCAGTTTGCCGTTTTTTATTAACAATATGCTGTGAATATCTTTTAAATTATTATTAAGAATTTGATGCATTAGTTCCCGGATTTTTTGAGAATCTACTTCTTGCTTATCCAGTGACGATACCTTCCAACTTCCGTCTATATTATCTGGAGGGTGTTAGCGATATTTACAAATATCGAGGTTTTTATTTGTTGAAAATGAAACCCATCCTGACTGCGAGCGGCTATTCAGCGAGAGCCAATCTGCACCGTCAGCAACCCGCACTCGCCATTGATAGACTTTGTTTGAATTCAGGATATCAGGCGGTAATCTGACGGATTCCATGTCTCTGACATATTGGGTTCTATAAACATGTTTGCGATTGATATCTCTGATTTCAACCTGGTAAAAAAAAGGTTTATCACTGTTCAGTCGCTGCCAAGAAAAGATAGGGGGTATGCAGGCGACGGAGTTTCCTGTGGCTGGATGAAATTTTCTCGTGTCTGGTAAGGGAATTTTTGCGACAGTTGATTGCGTATCCACGGCCTGACCGCTTTTTTTGCCACTGGTTACGTTGAATGTATATGTTCCGACCCCCGGTAAATCTGATTTGACATGCCAGAAAGCTCTCCATTTAGGATTATAGTTGAAGTCATCCTTATCGAGCGATAAATCACCGTCAGGGCCAGAAACGATAATTGAATCAATATCATCTGGCAGATTGCCGGTAAATCGGCGACCTATAGCCACATCTATATATGTTTTTTGACTGCCGTCAGACCTATGAACAGAATAGACCGCGCCTTCAATGGGGATTTCATCACTTTCCCTAACTTGATTATCGCATCCTGTAATGATTAGTAAAAAAACCAGTATGCCTGAAGATAAAACCGGCAGGAGTTTTTTCTTTAATAAATGCATTGTAATAGGCTCCTTGAACCGCTTCAGCGAGCGCATTCCCCATATATGGAGATAATCGATTAAAATCGCATTTTACGCCTTCAAGACACCAGCATAAAATCAAATTTCAAGTAATACATCCTTTAGAATGTCTAAAGCGGTATCTACTTGTTCTTCTGTTATGACCAGTGGAGGACAAAGGCGAATTGTATTCGTACCCAATCCACCTGTAGGGATGCCACCGCCTAAAAGTAAACCTCGATCTTCACATTCTGTAACCATTTTTAACGTACGGTCCAAGTCTGGCCGTCTGCTTGCTCTCGATTCAATTATTTCCAAACCCAGGAAAAGGCCCTTACCCCTGACATCACCAATAACTTCGAATTTTGTTTGAAGTTCCTCGAGTCCCTTTTTCAAGAGAGCCCCCATTATAGTGCCTTTCTCTAAGAGATTTTCACGTTCAATCACTTCTATATTTGCTAAGGCTACTGCACATTGAAAGGAATCCCCCATATGAGTAGCACCCTGATCAAAACCATTTGCTACCGCTCTTTCGGCGATATCATTGGTTGTAATCACAGCGGCAACAGGAACACCCTGACCGAGCGCTTTTGACGTGGTCAAGATATCCGGCACTATATCATAGCATTCAAAGCCAAACCACTTTCCAGTCCGCCCCATTCCTGTGAGTGACTCATCAATGATAAGTAACATTTCTCTTTCGTTACAAATCTGGCGTAGGCGCTTAACCCATTCTACAGGTGGGACAATAGTACCTCCAACTCCCTGCATAATTTCGATGAGCATTGCAGCAGGCTGGCCCGAAGTTGTCCGATCGATAACGTCCTCGGCGTATGAAAGACATGAGAGGTTGCACGGAAGCGTCTCGTTAAAAGCACACCGGTAGCAATACGGAGCGGGAATGAAAGTAGATCCAGGTAAAAGAGGTCCATAGCCACTGCGAGCACCCCTGCTATTGCTGGTATAAGACTGGCTGCCTGCTGTTCTGCCGTGGTAACCTCTCAAAAGGGCGACTACTTCAAAGCGTCCGGTATATTTTTTTGCAAGCCTTAGTGAAGCCTCTACAGACTCAGAGCCCGTGGATAGAAAGAAAGAATTTGAAAGTGGATCAGGAACAATTTCAGAAAGTTTTTTTGCCAGAAGCACCCGTGGCATATTCAAAACCCTTATACTATTTTGCATCAGCAACTCTATTTGCTCCCTAATTCGCTTAAGAACCGCTGGATGACTGTGCCCGGTTACCATTGCCATTTGGCCTGATTCGAAGTCCAAATACTTCTTCCCCTCGACATCCCAGACTTCAACGCCTTTTCCCTTTTCCAGCACAATAGATCTGGTTTTCCTAACCTGAACTCGATATTTACGATCCAATTCAATCCAATAATCATTTTTTCTAGTTATCTCTTCTCGATTTAAGCTCTCTTCTTGCATATTATTTTCCTCCTCACGTTCTGAAATTTCATAGTTTGTGCCTGAAAAAGTCACATTTTTCGTAACGTGATGCGGCCGCAAATGATGCCCTTTATAAAATGAATAGTCCTTCCGAGCCCGGATTTTGATAACATTCAGCAGTCAGAACTTCAATTTTTTTTGATGATGAATAGCAAGGAAAGCTAAAATTAAGTTCCCATAATTTAATATCTGAATGCACGCAAATTGATGAGAAACTATTTTTTCTTCTCGTCAATTTTTAGCTTGCAGATGGAAGCCTCCGGCGCGTGGAAAATTCAGGTATTAAAAGGCGTGTCCGCTAATGTTTGATTCCCTCCAATCGAGATAAAAGAACTCCCTCAAGGGTGGGGGTGCCATGATCCACATATTCATATCGCACCCGCATGGCAGGTTTATCTATTGAAAGAATGCGTGTGAGGTCAATCGGTGTGGCGAAAAGCACCAGATCGCATTCGCAATTGTTAATGGTTTTTTCAAGATCACAGATCTGGTCACGACTGTACCCCAATGCCGGCAGGACGGCATCGATATGCGGATACTGACGATAAAGCTCCTTTAACGATCCCGCTGCAAAGGGACGCGGATCCACAATCTGACCGGCCTTAAATGTTTGGGCCGCGATAAACCCCGCCCCAAAAGACATTTCGCCATGCGTTAAAGTCGGCCCGTCTTCCACTACCAGGATCCGTTTAGCCTCGATACGTTCCGGGTGACTCACCGATACGGCGGATTCAGCCATAAGGATATCGGCAGCAGGGGCATAGGTCTGGATGTTTTGGCGAACCTGCTCGATCTTATCTGCAGGAGCTGAATCGACTTTGTTAATGATGGCGATATCAGCCATCAGCAGATTGGTTTCACCGGGGAAATAATGCCGTTCATGACCGGCACGGTGCGGATCAAACAAAACCAGGTGCACATCGGGATGGTAAAAAGGGGTGTCATTATTGCCGCCGTCCCACACAATTACATCGGCTTCTTTCTCGGCCCGCCTTAAAATTTGTTCGTAGTCGATACCGCCATAAACCACAATTCCCATGTCGACCAGCGATTCATATTCCTCTCTTTCTTCTATAGTGCAGTCCTGCTGTCCAAAGTCATCGTAGCTGGAGAATCGCTGCACGGCTTGTTTTTTTAAATCACCGTAAGGCATAGGATGCCGCACGGCCACAACTTTGTGGCCGGATGTACGCATGATTTGACACACCTTGCGGGTGGTTTGCGATTTTCCGCTTCCGGTTCGCACGGCACAGACGGCCACAACCGGTTTTGTGGCCTTGAGCATGGTATAAGTGGCGCCGAGGAGGATAAAATCGGCTCCTCTGGCCATGGCAAGGGAGGCTTTGTGCATTACCGCCTCATGGGGAACATCGCTGTAGGAAAAGGCCACCAGATCGATCTTGTGTCGCCCGATAAGCTCGGATAGCTGCTCCTCCGGATAAATTGGAATCCCTTGCGGGTACAAGCTGCCCGCCAGTTCGGCCGGGTAGCGGCGCCCTTCGATATCCGGTATTTGGGTCGCGGTAAAGGCGATCACGCGGTAGCGGGAATTGTTTTTAAAATAGACATTAAAATTGTGGAAATCGCGCCCGGCGGCGCCCATGATGATGACCTGCTCAATCATAATAGTTCCTTAATAGCGCTTGGGTTCGGTCCCCTTTTTAAACAGTGCTGTTACGGCTTTGGGATTATCCTCGGATACGGCCCGGCCCGTGATGGGGTCGATGCGGACCTTGATTCCGTCATCAGGGATGTCAAAATACTGATAGGGCAGTTTAGAAAGCACCGTGGTCATAAACTCGATCCAGATAGGGAGAGCGGCTCTGGCGCCTGTTTCACGATGTCCCAGGGAGGTAAACGAATCCTGCCCCACCCACACGCCGGTGGCGATTGCCGGAGAAAAGCCGATAAAAAGCGCATCATTATAATCATCGCTGGTGCCGGTCTTCCCGCCGATAGGGTGCTTGATAACGTTTGCCATGCGGCCGGTTCCCTCTTTGACAACCGCCTGCAGCATGTCGCTCATAATGGCCGCACCGGAGCGCGACAGAGCAATTTTTTGCTCCGCTTTGGCCTGCCAAAGAACGCGCTCATTACTATCGAGAACGTTTAAGATTGCGTGAGGTCTTATCCATTTGCCTTTGTTTGGGAAAACTGCATAGGCCCCCGTGAGTTCAAGAAGTGTGATCGCGGAAGTTCCCAGGGCCAAAGATAGATTGGGCGAAAGGTTCGATTCAATCCCCAGCTGATGACCGAATTGAGCCACCGAGGATGGGCCCAGCATTTGGTTTAATTTTACGGCCGGGATATTTTCGGAAATCGCCAGGGCTTTGCGCAGCGTCATTTCACCTTTGAATTCTTTGGAGAAGTTCTCGGGCTCGTAAGACTTTCCTTTTTTAGCACCGTTAAAAGTAACGGGTGCATCGATGAGGGTTTTGTTTTGGGGAAAGCCCTGTTCAATCGCGTAGGCATAGACAATTGGTTTAAAGGCGGACCCGGGTTGTCTGCGGGCCATAGTCGCGCGATTGAAGGCGCTTAGCGCATAATCCTTTCCTCCCACCATAGCGCGGATTTCGCCCGACTTTACATCAAGGGAGATCAAGGCGGCTTGAGGTTCGGGATTTTTAATCCCGCGGCGCTGCATTCTTTTCTCGAGGGTATTAAGCCCCTTTCTGACGGCATTTTGAGCGGCCTGTTGAAATTCTAAGGAGAGCGTGGTCCGGACACTCAGTCCGCCCCTGTAAACGAGGGCGGAACCGAAGGCGTCTACAAGAAACTTACGTACGTATTCGGTGAAATAGGGAGCGACAAGGGCTTCTTTTTTTTGCGGCTTAAGCTGAATCGACTTCTGGGTCGCATTTTCGAAAGCGGTCGGCGTAATAATCTGCATATCACGCATTTGACGCAAAACCGTGTTGCGGCGCTTTAAGGCAAGATCATTGTTGTTCAGGGGCGAATAGCGCGAAGGGGCTTTGGGCAGACCGGCAATCAGTGCGCATTCGGCAAGGTTCAGATCGAATATGGGTTTCCCGAAGTAAATTCGCGCGGCGGATTCCACACCATAGGCCCCGCTGCCCAGATAAATCTGATTTAGATAGAACTCTAAAATTTCATCTTTGGTATAGCGTCTTTCGAGCTGAAAGGCCAAAAAGGCTTCTTTAATTTTACGGGTCAAGGTTTTTCGGGATGTAAGAAAGAGAGTTTTGGCAAGCTGTTGCGTTATCGTGCTGGCACCTTCAACAAATCCACCGGCCAGGATATCGTGAATAATCGCCCTGGCGATACCTTTGAGGTCGACACCGCCATGATCATAAAAACTGCGATCTTCAGTGGCAAGGATGGCCTCCTTTAAATATCGAGGCATCCGCTGCAAAGAAATCAAATCTCTTTTTTCAATAAAAAATTCAGATAGAAGGCTTTTGTCGGCGGAGTAAATTCGGGTCACCTCTGAGGGGTTGAACTTCTCCAGGGAACGGATTTGGGGAAGATCGTGGGTTAGGCCGACGATGATTCCGATCAGGGTGCCGCCCAAAAGACTTCCCAGCAAAAGAAGTGCAATGTAAATTGTTTTCTTGCTAAACATTATGAACAATTGTAAATAACGCCAAATTTTTTATCAAGGAGGCCAAAAATGAGTCCACACCACCATGATCATCATACTCAAAAAAGTTCTTTAACATTTGACGAACAAATGATCAAACTTCTTGAGCATTGGCTTAAACATAACACAGACCATGCTGACACGTATCGTGAATGGGCCAAAAGAGCCGAGGAAAATAATCTGTCCGAAATCGGGGCAATACTGGATGAAGTGGCTGAGATGACCGTGAGCATTAATGCCAAATTTATAGCGGCGGCTGAAAAGGTTAAAAAGGGGGCCTAAGGTGATAATCGATCAAAGCGGTTGGATAACGGACAGAATCCTCAAACTTGGGCGCAAAGAATCGTGTGTTTATCTGTTGAAGGGCCAGGATGAATATACGCTTTTGGGTGGAGGCATGGTACATATCGTTCCGGAAGTAAACCGGCAGTTGGTAGAATTGAACATCGACGAGGAAAAAATCAAACGGTTGGTGATTTTACATGCCCATTTTGATCATTGCGGAATTATTCCCTATTATCAAAAACGGTGGCCCTGGGCCGCCGTGGCGGCATCCCAACGGGCCAAGGAATTGCTAGCCACGCCTAACGTTGTCAATTCGATCGCATCGCTGAATCAGGCCACGCTCGCAAGCTATAATCGTGAGCAAGTGGCGCGTGAACTGGGCCTCGATTTTGCAGGTATTGAGGTGAGCGAGGTTGTCAGGGGCGGAGATATTATCCATTGCGGCGAGGTTGTGCTGGAAGTGATAGATGTCCCCGGGCATTCCACCTGTTCCATTGCCGTATATGTACCGCAGGAGAAGGCCATGTTCGCATCGGACGCCGGCGGAATACCGTTTGGTGAGGATGTGTTTACGGCCGCAAACTCAAATTTCGACCAATATCTGGAAAGCATGCAAAAAATATTCGCATATGAGATCGATGTGTACCTGCCGGCTCATCACGGTGTGCGGACGGATGAGGACTGTCAAACCTACATGCGCAAATCACGTCTATCGGCTCAGAAAACAAGAGCCATTTTGGAAGAGGCCTATACGCGGACGGGTGATGTGAAAAAGAGTGCTGCGGAGGTCACCGATCGGATCATGACACGAGCGCCGCATGATTTTTTGCCGAAGGAGATCATCGCCATCGTGATCGGGCAAATGATGAGTTGGATCGCTAAACAGAAATCACCCTAACCCATCACCCGCCACCCACAGGGGGGAAAATGCCGACGCGCTCATCACCTTTTAAGGTCGAATCCAAAGTTGCGTGCACGCCGTCGATAAAAATGAGTTTGGCATCCTTTTCGGGGATTCCGAGTCCAGCGATCAGATCGCGAATGGTGATGCCTGCAGGCACAGGGTAGTGACCGGCCGACCGGGGGAGAAACCGTCTCAGCGTCGCGAACAGTTTAAGGTTGATATGGATTTCCATAAAACACAAATTAAGGGAGGGCCCAGTTAAAGTCAAGTCCATCCGATCCACCAACACGGTAATGACAAAGTCAACTATAAGATAGTGGAAATTCCAAATAGCAAATCTCAAATAACAAACAAATACCAATGACCAAAATCTCAAATAACAAACCAGAAATAGTTTAGGTCATTCGGATTTGGAATTTGGGATTTATTTGGAATTTGATGCTTGGAATTTGAGATTTCATAGTTTCGGTGAGATGATATTGCAAAACTTCCTTGCGGCAACGGCACTTCAGGTGTATTCTGACCGACCGTGGGCAAGAAAGCAGAGGACCCATATTGATAGAATCGCCAAAAAGAGGAACCTAATTTGAATAAAGTGTTGGTCACCGGTGGCGCGGGATTTATCGGTTCGCATTTGGTAAAGACCCTCTTAGAGAAAGGATACCAACTAGCGGTAATCGATGATCTTTCATCCGGACATCTTGCAAACCTCGAACACGTCAAGAATCAAATCACATTCATTAAGGGAGATATCCGAGACGCCGAGCTGATCGAAAGGGCCGTCATCGGCTGTGACACCGTTTTTCATCTGGCGGCAATGGTATCGGTGCCGAAAACGGTCCGCAACCCCCTTGAATCGGCCGGCGTGAACGATGTGGGAACATTATTGGTTTTGGAGGCGGCCCGCAAAATGGGGGTGCGGCGGGTAATCATCTCCAGTTCGTGTGCGGTTTATGGAGATGATCCGCAGCTTCCCAAAAAAGAGATCATGATGCCCAGGCCGCTGAGCCCTTATGCGGTGCATAAACTCACCGGTGAGCACTACGCTTCGATCTACCATAAGCTGCATGGCCTTGAAACCGTTGCCCTGCGCTACTTCAATGTGTATGGACCCCGGCAGGATCCCTCCTCCCCGTATTCAGGGGTGATATCGATTTTCATGTCCAAAGCCATCGCCAATTTGTCCCCTACCATTTACGGCGACGGCGCCCAATACCGGGATTTTATCTTTGTGGCCGATGTGGTGCAGGCCAATCTGCTGGCGGCAATGTCAACCAAAGCTCCCGGGCAGGTATTTAATATCGGCAGCGGTGGTTTTGTTCGCATTAACCAATTATGGGACAAAATTTGTGCCATTTCCGGCTCCGACATCGAACCCCGCTATGAGACATCCCGTCCGGGTGATATTGTCGAATCGGTAGCTGACATCGATGCCGCCAGGGATGTCTTGGAATTTGGACCTGCATATTCATTTGACCGGGGGCTAAAAGCAACTTACGAATGGTACCTTGAGCAGCAACAGTTGACAAATAACATCGCGTAACACGGAGTATTAGATGACGTTAGAATTCAAAAGAGTCCTGGTGACGGGGGCGGCGGGATTTATCGGATTTCACCTTTCAAAGCGCCTTCTCGAGGAGGGATATACCGTAATCGGTGTTGACAATCTAAATCCCTATTATGACGTTCGGCTAAAAGAGGACCGTCTTTCCTTGCTGCAGCCGTTTGAACAGTTTGGGTTTGTCAACCTGGATCTTTCCGAGCGCAAAACCATGCAAGAACTTTTTCAGGAAAATGAATTCGACGTCGTTGTAAACCTGGCGGCTCAGGCCGGTGTCCGATACTCGTTAAAAAATCCCTACGCGTATATCGATTCCAACATTGTCGGGTTTGTGAATCTGCTGGAATGCTGCCGGCATGCCAAGGTGAAACATCTGGTCTATGCATCGTCCAGTTCGGTCTACGGCGCCAACACGAAAATGCCTTTTGCGGTGCATGACAACGTGGACCATCCCCTATCGCTCTATGCCGCATCAAAAAAATCGAATGAACTGATGGCGCACACCTATAGCCATCTGTTCGGACTCCCCTGCACGGGTCTGCGCTTTTTTACCGTTTACGGACCGTGGGGGCGGCCTGATATGGCGTTGTTTCTTTTTACGCGTTCGATTTTGGACGGCAAACCGATCCAGGTATTCAATCATGGCAAGATGAAGCGGGATTTCACCTACATCGATGATATTGTCGAAGGGGTTGTGCGGGTAATGGGGAAGCGTCCCGCGCCGGATCCCCGATGGAGCGGCGATGACCCGGATCCGGGAACCTCTTATGCCCCTTGCCGGATTTATAATATCGGAAATAATAATCCCGTCAAACTGATGGATTTTATTGCTGACATCGAAGATGCGCTGGGGCAAAAGGCCCAAAAGGAATTTTTGGATCTTCAGCCGGGAGACGTTGTGGCCACCTATGCCGACATCGATGATTTGATGGAAGCGGTAGGGTTTAAACCCCGCACCCCGCTTGCCGTGGGGATTGGGCGTTTTGTCGAATGGTATAAGGGATATTATGGGGCATTTTGAAATTGGCTCTTGAAGTTTAATAACAGTATGGTAGTATCGCAAATGTTAATAACTCAAAAAAAGGAGGTATTCACATGAAAAAGGTTGGCTTGATATTCGTTTGCATGTTGATGGCTGTATTACTCTTTATGGCTCCTGCGGCGGCTAAGGAAAAAGTTGTCGTATACACTTCTTTGGAGAATGATGAGGTTGTGGACTATCTGGCGACAGCCAAAAGGGAAACCGGCTTAGATATCCAGGCAATCCGTTTGTCAACCGGCGAATTGGGTGCCAGGATGCTGGCCGAGAGAAACAATCCGCAGGCTGACTGTGTCTGGGGTTGGGCCGTGACCAACATGGTCGATTTTATTCCCAAAGGAATGTTGACCCCGTATAAACCCAAAGGACTGGATAAAATTCCGGCCCATTTTAAAGACCCCAATGGATATTGGGTCGCCATCGATTTATACGCCGCCGCTTTTGTCGTTAATACAAAAGTGATGGCCAAGTATAATCTTCCGATGCCGAAAGGGTGGGCCGATCTGCTGAATCCGGTCTACAAAGGCAGGTTGATCATGCCCAATCCGGCCAGTTCCGGAACGGGATTTCTGCAGGTTGCCAGCCTCTTGGAAATGCTGGATCCCGCTTATGCCGAAAAACCGATCGAGGAGAATAACGCCTGGTTTTTTCTGAAGAAACTGGACAAAAACATGGGCCAATATATCAAAAGCGGTTCCAAACCGGCCAAGTTGACGGCGGCCGGCGAATATGCCGTTGGCGCATCTTTTGCCTTTGTTTACACTTCATTAAGGCGAAAAGGCTTTCCGGTTGCGATGGTTCTTCCCAGCGAGGGGGTAGGTTATGAGCTGGAAGTCAATGCCCTGTTGAAGGGCGCTAAAAATCCGGCCGCAGCCAAGAAATTCCTGGATTGGGCCATCAGCAAGAGTGCCATGACACAGTATGCCAAATATAAACTCGGTGTAACCTATCCGGGGATCGGCGGTCCCAAGGCTCTTCCGGCCTTATCCACGGTCAACCTGGCTCCTATGGATTTCCCCTGGCAGGCCAAAAATCGGGCCAAGATTCTCGAACATTGGCAAAAACTTTTTCTCAGATAATTAAATAGAGCTTTAACATCCGATAAACTTCATAAATCCTCTGCGGGGGATTTATGAAGTTTCCTTCCATTTTGCGCGAATAAAAATGCTTGACACGTAACCTTTCTTTATATAGCTGTCTATACATCTATAACAACATCCCGATGACCCCATAAAAGGAGTTTTCCCTGCCATGTCCAAAAACCTGGTGTTAGAAAATGTCAGCAAACATTTCGGATCCCTGGTTGCCGTTGATAATGTCAGTTTGGAAATTGAAGAGGGTGAATTTCTATGCTTTTTGGGACCCAGCGGGTGTGGAAAAACCACGATTCTCAGAATGCTCACGGGCTTTGAGCAAGCCAGCTCCGGAAATATCATATACGACGGAAAGATTATCAATGATGTCATCCCCCAGAAAAGAGATTTTGGCATCGTCTTTCAATCGTATGCGCTCTTTCCGAATATGACCGTGCAGGAGAATGTCGCTTTTGGTCTGAAAATGCGCAAAATGCCAAAAAAGGAGACCAATGATCGCGTGGCCGAAATTTTGGGTCTTTTGGGCCTCAGCGAATGGCGGACCCATTATCCGTCCCAACTGAGCGGCGGGCAACAGCAGCGCGTGGCGCTGGGGCGAGCGATCGCCATCAAACCGAAAATTCTGCTTCTGGATGAGCCGTTGAGTGCGCTGGACGCCAAAATCCGTGTGCGGCTTAGAACCGTGATCAAGAAACTGCAGGAGGATCTCGGGATCACCCTGATTTATGTTACCCATGATCAAGAAGAAGCCCTGGCTTTGGCCGACCGGGTTGTCATTATGCGTGATGGTCAAATCCGCCAGATCGGTTCTCCCTGGGATATTTATAAAGCGCCCAAGACGAGTTTTATCGCCGAATTCGTGGGGACTTCCAATTTTATCAGCGGCACAAAAAAGAACGGCCGCGTACGGTTCGGAGAACGGGAATTCAGGGTTGCCAATCTTGAGCAGGTGGAGGAAGAGACCGTTCATCTGGCCATACGTCCCGAAGATATTGAGCTTGTGGGTGTTTCCATCGCTTCTGAGGATTGTGTTTCCGAAAATGTCACGCAGGTGGTTGCGGAAGTCATTAATTTTTTGGGGGCGGTGGTGAGAATCACATTCATCCTGGAAGGTGAAGAAATGGTTGTCGATTTACCGGAAAAGGAATTCGAAAAATTAGGCTTAAAAAGACGGGACAGCCTGAAAGTATACTTCCCCCCGGATGCCTTTCATGTCTATTCGGAACTGTTTCGAAAACTGATTTAGTTAAAAGAATCACAGGTGAACTCAGATGAGCACCTCCCAAAGCGGCCTATCCATCAGCGAAACATACCACGTATCTTCAACTCGGATGGAAATTGATAAATTTATCGTTCCGACGGTGACGATTTTTATTGGCCTGCTGCTCGCTTTTTTCATGCTTTTCCCGCTGTGGTCCATTTTAACGATGAGTTTTTTCAAAGGCGGCGATTTTGCGCTGGCCAATTTTACGTTGGCCAATTTCCAGAAATATTTTTCCACCACGCATACTTTAAATGCCCTTTGGCACAGTCTGTATGTCTCATCGGTCACAACGATCATCGTGACCGTGATCATTTTTTTCTATGCCTATGCCCAGACCCGGACAACCATTGCCGGGAAAACGTTTTTTAGAAACATCATCATGATGCCCCTGATAGCGCCGTCAATTATTCAGGCCCTGGCGCTTATCTACCTGTTCGGCCGCAACGGTTTGATCACGGCCCACTTGTTGGAAGTCGATTGGAATATTTACGGTTCTACCGGTATTATTGTTTCCGAAGTACTTTACTGCCTTCCGCATGCATTTGTTATTCTGTATACGACGCTTTCGGCCGTGGATATCCGGCTGGATGAAGCCGCCGAAAGCCTGGGCGCTTCACCATTTAAAGTGTTTACACGCATAACGCTGCCCTCGGCCAAGTACGGAATTTTCAGCGCGGCGGCCTTGACATTTAACCTGACCATCACCGATTTCGGCAATCCGGTGGTAATCGGCGGAAACTATAATGTGCTGGCGACTGAAATATATGCCCAGGTTACCGCCCTCTACCGCTTCGATTTGGGCGCCACCATCAGCATTATTCTTCTGGTACCATCGCTGATGGCCTTTATGCTGAATTACTATATTTCACGCAAAACATTTTCCATGATCAGTGGTGCGGCCAAACCGGTGATTCCGCCCTCCAGACCTTTAAAAAAGATAGCCTTCACGCTTTACAGCGGTTTGGTGGTCTTTTGCATCATGCTGGTATTTGCCACGGTGATTCTGGGGTCTTTCGTCAAGGTTTGGCCCTACGATTGGACCTTGACGTTGGCGCACTATACTTTCCCGTCGATCGGCGGATATTCGGCGATCTGGACCAGCGTGTGGATTTCGGTAATCGTCGGCATCACGGGGGCGTTCATTACGCTGGTGGCGGGTTATGTGATGGAGGCGCGTAAACCATTTCTAAAACAGTTTATCTATCTTTTGTCGGTTATGCCGGCGGCCATACCCGGCCTGGTAATGGGACTAGGGTATATTCTGGCGTTCAATAAACCCGTTTTCATTTTTTACGGCACGCCCTGGATTATTATCATCAACATCGTTATCTGCAATTTCACGCTCGGCATCCTCTCCAGCATCTCCAATTTAAGGAATATTGACCCTTCAATTGAAGAGGCTTCCATCAGCCTTGGGGGAGATACGCTCAAGACCTTTTTTAAAATCATTTTTCCATTATCGCGGGTCGCCTTTTTTCAGAATTTTGTCTACTTTTTTATGCGATCCATGACCACGATCAGTGCCGTCATTTTTCTGGTTTCGGCAACGGTTCATCTGGCGGCGATTGAAATTATCATGCTCGATAATGACGGCTGGACGGCCAGTGCCAACGCCATGAGCACCTGTATTATCGTGATCGTCCTGGTTATGCTGGGCATTTTGCAGATCGTGGCCAAAAAGACGGGCCGCAGAGCGGAAGGACTGGTGGCGGAAGTATGATCGCAAACATGAGGCATGAGATCAGAATCGTCGATCCAACCAATCCTATCCCCAAATACCTGCAAATAAGCGCATGGTTGAAAGATCTTATTCAAACCGGCCGCTACAAACCGGGAGAAAAACTCCCTTCCGAAATCGAACTGTCGAAGATGTGCGATGTAAACCGCAACACGCTGAGACAGGCCATTTCAGAATTGGCAACCGAGGGAATGGTTCGCAAAGAAAAGGGGACCGGCACGTTTGTAAACTCATCGCAACCGTTGGCACTGACGCATCGGTTAAAACAAATTTCAAGTTTCAGTGACGATTTGAGAGAAAGCGGTATAAAACCCAAAACGAGAATACTGAAAAAAGGGATTGAGAAAGCCGACGACCACGTCGCTGAGGCCCTGATGCTGGGGGCCGACAAAAAGGTCGTGGCCGTCCGCCGGCTGCGAACCGGAGATGATATACCGTTTGTCTATGAGGAAAGTTATCTGCCGGCCGACAAGTTCAAGGATATTTTAAACACAGACCTTACGCGTTCAATGTATACGACGCTTTCCGAGCATTTTAATGTCGTGCTGGCGCGATCTGAACAGAGCCTGAGAGCGGTCAATCTAAAGCGCAAAATCGCCAAAATCCTGGCTGTCTCAACCAACTCGGCCGGAATTTTTATGGAAAACCTCACATTTAACGATAGCAGCATCCCGATCGAGATATTGTACTCTTATTATCGGGGAGACAAATACACGTTTGAAGTCGAGTTGGGGCGGTATTTCATCAAGGAAGGTGCGATGAGTTATGAGGAGGAAACTTAATTTTTTGCAAACGGCTGTATATACATCTAATGAGGTAGTCAATAAAAAGCACTCAATTTTCGAATATAAGGAGGGCATATGCGCGTCGGGGTATTAAAAGAAATAAAAACGAGAGAAAACCGGGTTGCGATGACACCCGGCGGCGTTGAGCAAATGGTGTCAATCGGCCACTCGGTTCTGGTGGAGAGAGCGGCAGGGACAGGATCCGGCTACAGCGATGAGGAGTATGCCAACGCAGGCGCCGCCATGGGCGATTCGGCTGAAGCGGTTTATCAAAAAAGCGATATGATCATGAAAGTCAAAGAGCCTTTGCCTGTGGAGTATGCATTGATTCGCAGGGGCCAGGTGGTTTTTACCTATTTTCATTTTGCAGCTTCGCTTGAACTGACGAAGGCTGTTATTGACTCGGGATGTATTGCGGTGGCTTACGAGACGGTCGAGAAGGCAAACCGATCCCTACCGCTGCTGACGCCCATGAGCGAAATCGCCGGGAAGATGTCCATCCAGCAGGGGGCTAAATATTTAGAGAATACTTTCGGCGGAAAGGGAGTCCTTCTGGGCGGGGTGCCGGGAGTCGATGCCGGCACGGTCGTCATCCTGGGTGGCGGCGTTGTCGGGACGAATGCGGCCAAGATGGCATGCGGACTCGGCGCAAAGGTTTATCTTCTGGATACAAACCTCGAACGGCTGCGGTATTTAAGCGATGTCATGCCCAAGAACTGCTTCCCCCTCATGTCCTCGCCCAAGACGATCCGGAAACTGATTAAAAATGCGGATGTGGTTGTGGGGGCGGTTCTCATACCGGGCGCCAAGGCCCCGAAATTGATTACCCGGGAAATGCTGCAGTTGATGAAAAAAGGTTCGGTCATCGCTGATGTGGCCATTGATCAGGGCGGGTGTTTCGAAACAAGCCGGCCGACAACGCATGATGATGCGATTTATGAAGTGGATGGGATCGTTCACTATTGCGTGGCCAATATGCCGGGTGCGGTCTCATTTACGTCAACCAAAGCGCTGACAAACGCCACCTTGCCGTATGCCATTGAGATTGCGAACAAAGGCTGGGAAAAAGCGGCCGTTGAAAATTCCGAAATTGCCAAAGGGCTCAATATCGTCAATGGCAAAATAACCTACCGGGGCGTGGCCGAGGCGTTTGATCTGCCGTATTGTCCCTTAACCCTAAAGGAAATACTATAAATGTCCATCCATAAATGGTCTTTTTTGCGTTGTACGGCGTTCTCCGCGGGTTTCCGGTTGCGACGTACACTGAGTACGCCTCACCGCAAACCCTTGTGCGGCCTTGTACAACACAAAAAATCCGCATTTCTGAATTGGACACTTCCAAGTGCCAATATTAAGTCGTGGATGAACACTGACTATAATTGAACACAAACAAAACAATGACCTTTAAAAACAGGCAATTCTTACAAAAGCACTTAAAATAGATTGCGCATTATAAACTAAATTTGAAAGGAGAAACGTATGAAAGCATTAAAAGAGTGGTTTGTACCATGGTTGTTAGAGGCAGGAGAATACAATACGAGCATTCTGGATCGGGCGTGGGCAAGCCCCGAGTATGGTCGCCTGATGCTCAACGAAAACCCGATTCCGCCTTCGGAAAAGGTTGTGCAAGCCGTGGCGGATGCCACCCGGGACGGCAACCGGTATCCCGACAGCATGAAACGCCTGCGAAACAAAATTGCGCAACAGTATGATTTGGGTCCTGAAAATGTTGGTCTCTGCAACGGCTCTTCGGAGACCATCGATGCCATGATGCGGGTTTTTCTGCAACCGGGTGATGAATTAATTCTGTCGACGCCGACCTTCGGATTATTTCCGCCGCGGGCCGAACTGGTGGGGGGCAAACCGGTTTCAATCCCCCTGCGGAAAGAGGATCTGCAGTACGACGTAGAGGCCATGTTAAACGCCATCAATGAGAAGACCAAATTGATTCTCATAATCAATCCCAACAACCCCACCGGAATCTTTATCGACGATGCCGACCTGGAGCGGTTTTGTGCAACAGGGATTCCGCTATGCATTGATGAGGCCTATGGACACTATCACCCCGAGGTGGCAACCAAAACGCCTTTGATTAAAAAATATCCGCACGTCTTCGTATCGCATACATTTTCCAAAGCGCACGGGTTTGCCGGTATTCGCTTCGGTTATATTCTGGGGAGCGAGGAGATGGTCGATGCCTTCAACCGCGTGTTTTTGCCCTGGAACGTGAACCTCATGTCCATGGCTGCGGCGGAAGCAATCCTGGACAATCCCGAAGAGATTCAGGCTAAAGTCGAACACAACAACCGCTGGATGGACACCTTCTACAAAGAAGCCCAGAATGTGGGGCTCAAGCCGTATCCGGCCCATGGCAATTACATGCTGATCGATGCCACGATGACAGGCAAAACCACTGCAGAAATCCTGGAAGCGGGTCTTGAAATGGAAAAGATATTTCTAAAAAAGATCGGTCCGATTCATGGCAAGACCGGTTACTTCAGGGTTACGCCGGGACTGGATGAGGAAAATGAGAGATTTGTAAGATTCCTCAAAAACTATTTTGGTTAATGATAAGGAGGAAATAATGAGCATAGTTAATGCCAAAGAGATGATGCTGAAGGCCACGGCCGAAAAATACTCCGTGGGGGCTTTCAATATTACCAACCTGATTCAGATGGAAGCCGTGGTGGAAACGGCCGTCAACATGAAGGCGCCGCTGATCATCCAGACATCGGTTGCGCCCTCAAAATTTTTAAAGCCGAATATTCTGGCCGGAATCTATCAAACCCTGGCCGAAGAAGCACCGATTCCCATCTGTCTGCATCTGGATCACTGTACCGATGTCGATTACTGTAAGACCTGTGCCGATGCCGGGTATACCAATATTATGATCGATGCCTCCAAACAGGCATTTGAGGAAAATATTCGGCAGACAAAGGAAGTGGTCGATTATTGCCATGCCAAAGGCGGAATCTCGGTGGAGGGGGAACTCGGAACGGTTTCGGGTGTAGAAGATCAGATTAAGGTCGCTGAAGATGAGGCCGCATTATGTGATCCCGAGCAGGCCCTGCAGTTTGTCGAAGAGACCGGGGTGGACATTTTTGCGCCCGCCATCGGCACGGCCCACGGGGTCTATAAAACCAAGAATCCCAAGCTTGACTTCGATCGTATGGCGGAAATTTATGAGCTGATCAACGGCCGGGAACTGCGTATCCCTCTCGTTGTCCACGGCGGGACCGGATTGCAGCCGGATGTGGCCAGACGGTTGGTGTCGCTGGGCGGAGCGAAGTTCAATGTTTCGACCGATTTGAAACATGCCCTTATCGATGCGACCTATGGCTATATTTCAGAGCACCGCGATGAATACAACCCGGGCAAGGTCGATCTGGCGGTAAAAGAAGCGATCGTAGCAAAAATTGAATACTGGATCGATCTGCTGGGGAGCGCAGGTAAAGCATAAAAATGAAAAGCATAACGCAAATCGCAACCGTGCAAAGGGCATAGCGCTTTAAATCTGAGGAAAAAAATAGCGCTATGCGCCATGCATACATATGGGAGGTGTAAAAATGCCAGAGATTAAAGCGATTTTTTTTGATCAGGATGGGGTGATCATCGATACGGAAAAGGATGGTCACCGGGTCGCCTTTAATGAAAACTTTAAAGAATGTGGATACGATTTTGAATGGAGTGTCGAGAAATACCATGAGCTGCTCCAGATTTCCGGTGGAAAAGAGCGCATGCGTCATTATTTCCAGGAAGAGGGTCTTTTTGCCGACATGTCGCCGGACGATCTAACCGAGCACATTATAGGGTTGCATAAGCGAAAAACGGAGATTTTTATAAATCTGATTGAGAGCGGGAAACTGCCGCTGAGAGCCGGGATAAAAAGATTCATGCAGGAGGGCATGGCGGCCGGTCTTATTTTGGGCGTCTGCACCACGGCCAACGAAAGATCCGCCAGTGCCATAGCCAAAGGCATGCTGGGGGACATTCGGTTTGAATTTGTGCTCGCCGGCGATGTGGTCAGCAATAAGAAACCGGATCCCGAAATATACCTGCTGGCTTTGAGAGAAACCGGACTCAAGCCCGAAGAATGTGTGGTCATCGAAGATTCTCGAAACGGAGTCCTATCGGCCAAAGAGGCGGGACTGAATATTGTGGCGACGACCAATATCTATACCGAGAATGAAGACCTCAGCGATGCGGAGATAGTGGTAACGCGGTTGGGGGATCCCGAGAAAAAGGGGGAACTCAAAAGCGCCAAAAAAGAAATCGACTATGACGGTGTTCTTCATGTCGATCAATTATTAACCTATTTCGCGGGTGAGTCGGAGGTAAAACGATGACCATAAATTATCAATATTCCAACTTGCTCCGGGCGGGAAGTTTTGGTTTGCACGTTCTCAGTGCCGATGACCTGGAGCAGATCCATATGTCGACCCTGGATGTGCTTTGGAATATCGGGCTTCTGGTTAAAAGCCCTAAGGCAAGGGAGGTTTTTGGCGACAACGGGTGCGTGGTGGACGAAAAGGCCGAAATCGTCAAAATCCCGGCCCATCTGGTGGAAGATGCCATTCAATCCACCCCGGCGACCTATCGCGCACACGCCATAAATCCTGAAAATGATTATGTTCCCGGGGGTAAAAAGACCGGTTTCGTCAACTTTGGGGAAGCGGCGACGCTCATCGATCCCGTAACGCGAGAGGTCAGAGATGCCACCCGAAAGGATGTCGATGATTCGGTCCGGTTTATCGATGCGCTCGAGAATTCCATCGGCTGGGAAAGGCCGTTGACTCCTCGCGATCTGGATGAAGAAATGGCCAGTATCTATAATGCCTATTCTTTTTATCGTTATTCTTCAAAACACGGTTTTTTGGGTATCTATAACGTCGAACAATTTCAGGCGGCCGTGAAAATGGGCGCCGTTGTGGCCGGCGGTGAAGAAAAACTGAGTCAAAGTCCGTTATTCACCTGCTCCGCCGACCCGGTCAGCCCGCTGGTTCTGACCGAAGAGGCCACGGATGTCTTAATCGAGGCCTGCGGATTCGGTGCGCCCATCAAGATTAATGGTTTGGGGCTGGCCGGCGGCACGACCTGTGTCGATCTGGCAAGCACATTGGTGACTCATAATTCAGAAGTGCTGGGATCGATTACCCTGGGCCAACTGGTGCGCAAAGGGGCACCTATGGTGTACGGCAGTTCAACCAGTATCATGGATATGAAAACAACTCTGGCTTCCATGGGAGCACCGGAAATGGCCATGCTGAGCGCTGCGGTTGCCAAACTGGCCCAGTTTTACAAAATGCCATCCTGGGTAGGCGGCGGGTAGGTTGACAGCAAGAAACTCGACGCCCAGGCAGGCCACGAGTTCACCCTGACCGCCCTTGTACCCGCATTGGCAGGAGCCAATATGATTTACGGGGTCGGGATGCTCGACAGCGCTTTGGTTTGGGACTACGCTTCCGCTTTGCTGCAAAACGAATTTCTGGACATGGTGCTGAAGATTGTGAATGGTATCCAGGTTTCAGAAGCAAACATCGCCTATGATGTGATCAAAGAGGTCGGCCCGGCCGGGGAGTTCATCAGCCACGAGCACACTTATCAGAATTTTCAGCGGTTGTCCCAGACCCAACTGATGAACCGGGGCACCCGCGACGAGTGGGTGGCGGCCGGCTCACCGGATATCGTCGAATCGGCATTCGAAAAATCGATGGACATTCTCAACAACTACAAACCGGATCCGCGGCCTGAGGCTGTCCTGAAAGAACTGGATCGGATCTATGCCGAATATGAGGACATCGTCAAAGAACGTAAAGCCAGGGAGGCTGAGAAAAAATAGACAGAGAAACAATCTATTTTCTAAGTTTCCTTAACATCGACTTTAAAACTGTGCTGCGGCTGGATGGAAGAGATCCGGCCGCAGCGCTTTACACTTTTCCTTTCTTATTCATGCTCCTGCCTCTGCATTGGCTGAATGAGCGGCTCAGACCCACGCCGTAAAGTCAATTTTACCCTTTTAGGTGAAAATCTTGAGTTGACCTTTGGTCTTCAAACCGATATCTTTGCATCATTTTGCTACAATGTGGCATATTTATTCGCCTGCGCCTGAAAACCCTGCCGTTTAGGACGGGGATGAATGGCGAGACGAACCGGCCGGAGAGATGACGAAAATGATGAATCTTAAGGATATGAAAAAGTATGCCCTTAAAACCGGTTTGGAACACGGTTTTAATATCATGCTTTGGTTTAGCTCTGTAGGCCTTGTGCGAAGATGGATTCAGAGAAACCCGTTGTATCGGAAAAAACTCGACTATGACTGGACCATTGGCGAACTGATTCGACGAGTGGTCGGTAACTACGAATCCATGTTTGAAAGTGCCATACCTGTTGAAACGGACAGCCTCGGGAAAGGGATTACCAAAAAACTGTTAAACCAATTTGGGTATGTCATGATCGAACTGAAACATTACGCCAGAGATTCGTTGCGAGCCACAAAGGTCCTCCATAAGGCACATTTGGGCCTCAAAGCCGATAAGATTGGCGCAAAAATTGCCCAAAGAGTGAAAGACGGGCGCCGAATATCCGATTCGCTTGTTAACGCCGCAAAAAAAACGGATCAGGATTTGGCCAAATTTACGCACCTGAAAAATGCAAAAGCGTCTGATATGGATTTTGTACGCCATCTCGCAAATTATTATGCCAAGGATATCATTGCCGATTATGATCCTGTTTTCTACAAAATCTTTAAAAATTTGGCACAGCTGACATTTGCCAGGCATTTGGATAAAAACCTGATTGTTTCCAAAGATTCACTGCAAATGATGGAGGAAATAAAACACCTAACTGAAAAACACGCTTTTGTATTCATATCGAATCATGTCAGCAATGCCGATCATGCTCCGATTTTCTTCGCGCTGAATAGACACGGCATATATCAGCCCAGCACAATCGCCGGTAAGAATTTGGACCACGGCTTTTCAAGTAAAGTATTCCCGCGAGTAAATGCACGCTGGTTAAACCGCGGGATTATGTTGCCGCCCGAGGAGGTTGAAAAACTGAAATGGTTCACGCTGCTGTGGAATATGCCGGGCCAGAGATCGGGGACAGAGTTGTGGAAGGAATTAAGAAAATACGGCGTGGGATGGGTCAATAATCCCATCTACAGAGAAACCGATAAAGCCTATACCCATATCCAACTTCAGCATTTACAGCCGATTCTTTTTTACATCGAAGGCGGCCGCTCAACCACAGGAACCTTAAGGGCACCGAAGATCGTTATATTCGAAGATATTTTGGACTATGTCAGAAAAACCGGCAAGCCTGTTTATTTGGGGCCCACGGCAATTTCATACACGGTTATCGGTGAAGATAAAGCGCTGGAGGCCGCCAGAAGGGGAGAAAAAAATATCACTGAAGGTGACCTGGTGTCTCAGTTATCTTGTATGATTAAAAAAAATAAAATAAAAAGAAACGGGGGGTGTGGGGGGACACC